>CAMFLN010000229.1 GCA_945957305.1 uncultured Planctomycetaceae bacterium
GACCAGCCCCGCGACCGCGGTGGGCAAAGCGAACGGCACGTCGACCACGGCATCGAGCAGCCGCTTGCCGGGAAATTCGTAGCGGACCAGAACCCAGGCCACGAGCAGACCTAACACGCAGTCGATCAGGGCCGAAACCACGCTCGCGCCAATCGTCAGTCCGTAAGCAGCGCGGGCCCGAGGCGTCCACACCGCGGCCCAAAACTCGGCCGGGCTGAGCGAGCAGGCCTTCACAGCGCACGCCAACAGCGGCACCAGCACCAGCAGTCCGAGGTACACCATGGTGAACCCCAGACTGAGGCGGAATCCCGGCAGCACACGTCGGTTGCTATCAGCCATGGCTCGGTTGGGATGTCAGCTTCGTGCTGACAAAAGGGAATCAAAAAGGGAACAATTTGTTGCGGGCGGAGGCGACTATTTGCTTTGAGCCGCAGTTTCGTAAATCTTGTCGAAGACGCCCCCTTCGGCGAAGAACTCGTCAGCCGCGCCGTCCCAGCCGCTGGCGATCTTGTCGATGGTGAACAGGTCGAGCGTCGGGAAATCCTGCGCGTGCTTGGCCAGCACGTCTTCCTGGATCGGCCGGTAATAGTTCTTCGCCACGATCTCTTGCCCGGCCGGCGTATAGAGGAAGTTGAGGTAGGCCTCGGCCGCCTTGGTCGTGCCATGGCGTTTGACATTGGCATCCACCACGGCCACCTTCGGTTCGGCGCGGATGCTAATTGGTGGATACACAATCTGCAGCTTGTTGCCCGATTCTCGCAGTTCGAGCCACGCCTCGTTTTCCCAGGTCAGGTGAACGTCACCGATCCCTTTCTGGGCAAACGTGGTGGTCGCGCCGCGCGCTCCGGAATCGAGCACGGGCACCCGGCGATAGAGCTCGGTCACATACTTGACCGCGTCGTCGCGCGAACCACCCCGCAACAAGACGCTCCCCCAGGCCGCGAGAAATGACAACTTGCCGTTGCCCGAGGTCTTCGGGCTAGGAGTGATGATCGCGACGTCGTCGCGCACCAGGTCGGACCAATCCTTGATCTGCTTCGGATTCCCTTCGCGGACCACAAAGACGATCGTGGAGAAGTAAGGCAACGACTTATTCGGAAAGCGCCCTTCCCAATCCGCGTCGACCAATCCCGCCTTGCGAATGGCTTCGACATCGGACCACAGCGGCAGTGAAACGATATCTGCTTCCAGACCATCAATGACACTGCGCGCCTGGCTAGCCGATCCGCCGTGCGATTGGCGAATCGAAAGCCGCGGCGAATTGTGTTGGTTGTAATCGTCGAGAAACGCCGTGTTCACCGCCTCGAAAAGCTCTCGGGTCGGATCGTAAGAGACGTGCAGCAGTTCCTGCTCGCCCGCACCCTGTTGAGTGCAGCCCGAGGCAAAGCCAAGGATTCCGGCGGCGATCAAAAAGTAAGTCAGGTGTCGCATAATCATCACTGGTAGAGGGAACATTGCGGAGAATTGTGGCTGCGAATATCTTTTAACTCTTTTGAAGTACAGCACTTAGGCCACGATCAATTAAACATCACCATTACGATCATGGTGATAACTATCGTCATTTTTATAATGTTTGTCAAGCTGATCCTGCACGATTTAGGGATCGCCAGGGCCGCGACTGGCTCACCGGGGGGGGTTATTTGGCGAGGTGGCGGCCCTGAATCTGGCAGAGGGCGCGAGGCGGTTGTGGTAGGATCGCCGGTTCGCGGCTTTAAGCCCGACCGACAGTGGCACGGCTCCGTGGAGCAGTAACACGACCGCGCCGGGCGGTTTTTCCCTTGCCCCGCACTTTCAAAGAAGCCCCTTCCATGGCGGGAATCGAAGTCACCCCGGTTGCAGATGCCAAAGACCTGCGGGCGTTTATCGACCTTCCCTGGTCGATCTACCCCCGCTCCTCGAATTGGGTACCTCCGCTACGTTCCGAGGTACGGCACCTGCTCGACACCGAAAAACACCCCTTCTGGAAATTCTCCGAGCGACAGCTATTCCTGGCGCGGCGGGCGGGACGCGTCGTCGGACGAATCGCGGCGATCGTCGATCGCAATTACAACCGCTTTCACGACGAGCAGATGGGAATCTGGGGATTTTTCGAATGCTTCGACGATCGCGAAGCGGCCCAGGCCCTGCTCGAGGCTGCCGAGAAATACGCGCGCGAGCGCGGCATGAAGTTCATGCGCGGGCCGATGAACCCCTCGACAAACTACGAAGTCGGCATGCTCATCGAGGGCTTTGAGCATCCGCCCGTGGTCATGATGCCGTGGAACCTGCCGTATTATCCGGCGCTGGCCGAGGGCTGTGGCTACGCGAAGGAAAAAGACTTGCAATCGCTGTTCATCGGCCCGCACGATTTTCCCGCCGAGCGCACCGAGCGGCTGGCGAAAGTTATCGTGAAGCGGAACAACATCTCCATGCGCTGCGCTGTGAAGAAGAACTTCGACAGCGAAATGGCGCTGATCAAGGAGATCTATCACGCTTCGTGGGAGCGCAACTGGGGCTTTGTCCCCATGACCGACGAAGAGATCGACGAGATGGGGCGCAGTATGCTCCGTTTTGCCGACTTGGACCTGATCTTTTTCATCTACCACGGCGACCAGCCGGCTGGCGTCTCGGTCGTGCTTCCCGACATCAACCCAATTTTGAAATTGTTCAACGGCCGCATCGGCCCCATCGGGCTGTTGAAGCTGCTGCTTTTCGGTCGCCGTAAACATGGGTGGCGCGGCACCGTTTTTGGCTTCAAGGAGCAATATCGCAAGCTGGGCTTGCCGCTCGTGGCGTTCGACTATTGCAACCGCGTGCTGCGCGATCCTAAGAAGCGTTCGTCATTCCTCGAGCTGGGCTGGAACCTCGAAGACAACCGCGACATCAACCAGTTCGGGTTCGACGTGGGAGGCAAGGTTTACAAGCGTTATCGGCTGTACCGCAAAGAGCTGTAGGTCCAGCACGCCCTCCGTTCAATTCTTTTCGATCGCCGTCTGCGGCGCGGCGCCGTCGGTGACAACCGACTATTGATAGGCCGAGGCGCGCTTGCGCGCTAGGGCTTGCTCCACGGCCTGCTCCGTGGCCAGCGCCAGATAAGCCAGGCGACCGACCACGCGGACCAGCAACAGGCTCAATTGACTCTGCATGGCTTGACTGCCGACGTAGATCGCTCCCAGATCATCTGCCGCCGGCACCTTCTCCAGCGCATAGCCGGCCACGGAAATTCCCTGCGTGGCGTGCTCGAATGGGTAAGGCACGTCTTGCAGGCCCTGCAAGAGCTCGATGATCAACGCCCGGGTACGCTTGGCCTTTGCCAGGATCGACTTTCGCAGTTTCTGGTTCTCCTCGCGACCCTGCAGGTTGTGCAGCAGAATCGTCAGCGCGGCGCTAGCGTTGCGCAGCCACAACACTTTCAGCCACAATTGACTGAGTTGCGCCATGAGTTCGCGCAGCTGCGTGATCTCGGCCTGCCACGCTGCGGCATCGGGCAGTTGCAATCCGCCGGCCGCATGTTTTAACAGATAACAGGCCAGATCAAAGCGGCGTTCGACCAGGGTCTCGTATTCGCCCAAGCGCGGCACCAACGTCGCTTGCCGATGCAACGCGTGGTCACACGCCGCCGTAGCCGACAACTCGTCAGAGCGCTCGATCTGAAAATCCGCCGGCTTGACGTGCAGCCCCGCCTCGATGAGCGCCACCGCCCTTTCGGCCAACAGCCAGGCTTTGTCGGCAGTGACGTACTCGCTGTAGCATTGCTGATACTCTGGCGCCGCGGCTTGCACCTCTTGGCGCGTTTTCAGCAAATCCTTGACCGCATCACGCGTACTGGCCGGTTCCACAACACTGGCGAAAGCGAGCGGCCGCAGTTCGTTACACACACCGCAAAACAACTGCCCGCAGGCCGTGGCTTCCAGTTGCTGAGCACTTTGCCGAGCCAGGAACTGCGCCGTAGGCACGAGCGCCGCGGGACGAAAATCGCTGCCCAGCGATTCTTTGTAGAACTCCACGCTGACCTCGCGAGCCAGCCGTGGGAAATCCGTGAATAGTTGAGCTGCCTGGCCATCGACGTGAAATATTCCCGCGGCCTTTTCCTCGCCCGCCCGAGCAACCCGCTCCAGGTCGCAAGGATGCGTATCGAACCAGCCGGTCTTCTGCTTGCTGCGGGCGTCACGAATCTTTTCGATCGTGTCGGACGGAATCTGGGTGATGTTGAACCTGAGCAGCTCACAGACGTCGTCCACCAACTGACCATCGGACATTAATTGCCGGCAGTCGGAGAGCGCGCCGTGCCACGCGATGTTGAGAACCTGCAATTGCTCGGTCGTCGCCGCGAAGCTTTCGCTGCCCTCGATGCGCGCCTCGCAGCGGTCGGCGTCGAACTCCATTTCTCGCAGCATAAAGCAACTGATCCCATGCCCCACGTACATGAGGATCCACAGAATCTTGCGCGTGACCCAAACCATCAACTGCGAAAACCAAAAGATTGCCTGCAGTTCGCGGATCGGCATCAACTTCGCCAGATTCGTCAGCCCTTCGTCCCAGGCATCACGCTCATAGACGACCCGGGCGAACCATGCATTGACCGAGCGAATGATATAGGTCAATCGCATGCCGGTCCCTTGCGAAAAATGCCCAAACTCGTGGGCCAGCACTCCCGTAAATTGCCTCAAGCTGAGTCCGGTGATCAGCGGAGCGCCAATGGTCAGCACCAGATCGTTGCTGAACAGGCTGAGCCAGCCGTTGCGCAGGCCCGCCGAGGCGTTGACCAGGCAATCAACTTGGATTTGCCGTGGCCTCGGCGCGCCGACTCGATCGCACAAGCGCGCGACGAACTCGCACAGTAAAGGTTCGTCTTGCGGATCGAGCGTATGAGCCTCTTGCCGTTTGGGGCGCGCCGCAAGCAAGGGTTTCAGCATGAACACGATGAGCACCACGGACGCCACAAGCGGCCCTACATAAGCCACCAGGAACATGGAAATCTGTTGGCGGCCTCCGTGTCGCGAGTTGTCACTCAACATCTCTGGCCCCCACACCGTGGCATGCATAAATGTCAGCCAGATGACGGCGGCGATCAAACCGACGTAGATCAGCGGCAACAGCACCATGACGATCGTCACGAGCACGATTCCCAACCGATAGAGTGGCGTAACGCGCGACGGACCGATCTCGCCGGCAAAACCCGCGAGCACCTGGCGAGCGAACGCAGGCGGATCGAATCCGCAGTGCGGACACTTGGCGGATTTTTGGGGAGCCGGCAGGATTTCCCGGCCACAAGCACGGCAGAATCGCGATTTGGTCATGGCCCTCTCAGCGATCGCAGCGGGGCAAGGGGACAGGCAGCAACGAACGTTTTAAAATTCTGATGCTCACGACATGTGAAGTCCAGAAAAAACTTACTCCTGGAAAAAAGCGACAACATTGTCAGCAGCTTGTTAGCTCCCTATCCTGATTCACACGCGTACGCCCCTTTCCTCAGCCGCATGCGAGGGGTGCCGTCCAACTCTGCGAGGAGTCATCCCCATGCCGCCACTGCGACCTTCGTTTGCGATGCCGATTCCCCTGGCCCAGCAATCTGCGACTGTTGGCGTGTCGCGTCGCGCCTGGATGGCTTTCTCGGCCATGATGGGCGTCGCCGCAACAACTTCCGAAGTGCGCGGAAAAACGCCTGTGGCCGCAGTCTCTGACGATCCCGCTTGGAAGATCGAGAACGGCCGCATCAAGCAGTCCGTGGTGCATTGGTGCTTCGACCCGATGCCGCTCGAAGAACTGGCCCGCGCTTCGGCGTCGCTCGGCCTGAAATCTGTCGAAATCGTTCCGCCCGAGCAGTGGCACATCTTGAAGAAATACGGTCTCGTCTGTGCCATGACCCCCAGCCACGGCTTCGTGCGCGGACTGAACCACACCGAATACCATGCCGAGTGCCTGGAAAAACTGACCACGGCCATCGAGGCCACCGCCGCCGCCGGCTTTCCCAGCGTCATTACCTTCTCGGGCATGCGCGAGGGTTTAAGCGACGAAGAGGGGATGAAGAACACCATCGACGGCCTGAAGAAAATCCTGCCGCTCGCCGAAAAGAAGCGCGTTAACCTATGCATTGAGCCACTCAATACCCGCGTCGATGCCAACA
>CAMFLN010000230.1 GCA_945957305.1 uncultured Planctomycetaceae bacterium
TCGGGACGGTAGTCGGGCTTGATCATGCCGTCGGACGCGATGAAGCGTGACCGCGGGTCACCATGCTCGAGTTCGGGAATCACCTCGATGTGGACCCGGCCATCGGGCTCGGGGTACGCTTTGAGCGATAACGCTCCCAAGACCTTTTCATAGCTGCGTCCCGTGACACGGCCGTCGTCGTCGCGCACCAAGATCGCGACATGCGGAATGCGCGACTGTTCGCCGGCCGTGACGACAATGCCGCGGTGACCGGGGCGCGTTTGCCACAGGCTGCGACGTACCTTTGGTTCGTGCAGCAGATTAACCGGCTTCGGCTCGAATACTCCCGTGCCATCCGTCATCGGTGGATCAGCCGGCGGCGACGCGGCATCGGTCACCTCGGTTGTTCCGGCGGGGCTTTCTCGCAGGACACGATCGAGCGCCGCGGGCATGTGGCCGCCGATCACACCGGCGCGAAAACCATTCGCCGCCAAGCGAGCGCGCAACGGCGCGGGCAGTCCCTCTTCGTCGATCTCGCTCCACATGCGATCATCGAGATCAGGATCCGCGTGAGGAAAGCGAATCGAGTATTTCTCCAAGGCGATGCTGTCCCGCATCATCACGGGCGCCGCCAAGGGTGATTTACCCACCGCATGCACTGTGGCGCAGCCCGGCGAGAGAAGCGCCATTCCGCACAAAAGCGCCAGGCCAAAGCCGTGCACTTGCGGGCGCAGAGATAACCACGCGCACCAGAACTGCATGCGAACAGCCGCTAAAGAAGAGAAATGCCGAAGAAAATCGCGATTTGCAGCGGAGAAGCTAGTCGCGACAGCCTCGCGCGTCAACGTGGCTTTGCCCCGCACGTGCTAGCAGTCGTTCATCAAGCGCCGAGTGACCGCACAACGGGGCTGAACCGAGCACAATCGCCTGCAGGTCGGCAGCACAGCTAGCTACCCTGCATCCTTGTGAGCGACGCGGATCAGCCTTGGATTGGGAATCTTCGTTCCGTAGACCATCCCGTGGCGCGCGCGCAGCTCGCGAAAGTCATACTCCAGAAATGCGTAGAGCGCCCGCGGCGGTTCCAAGGCCAGCCATTGCGCTGCAAAGCCGTGCATCTGCTGATGGTAGACTTTTTCGCTATGCCCGTGGGCGAAGCAGCGCCCCGGCAAGCGGCGCAGGTCGCCGTCAAAAGCGGGACCGATATGCCACAGCTCATGGATCACCGTGGCCAGCTTTTCGGCCAGCGGCTGATTGCAAAACCGAGGCAAGTAAAAGCTCAGGAGGTAAAGCATCTCGGCGCCACGAGCATCAAGGAGCGGCCGAATCGTCCACGTCTGTCCACGGCGCTGCGTCGTGCGTTCCCCTCCCTGAAAGCGGAGCGGAGTGAGGCTGGCATGGACGCCGTGCGAGGCGCTATGTCGCGTCTGGCAAATGCGCACCGCCACACGATCGAAACGAATGTGGCGTAACTCGGGCAGGCGCTGCGCGAGATCGCAACAGAGCGAGCGCATGTGCAGCGTAAAATCCAGGCCCGCTGCGCCTGACGGCTCAATGGATGAAAGCGCCAGAGCGCTCACACCTGCTTCCTCCTTGGAGCCCGGTAGACCTCGAAGATGCCGTGCACCGAACTTCTGTTCGCCTGGGCGAACAGAAGACTAGTCGGCGTCGGTCGTCTTGGTGCCGCCGCCCGCTTCGAACTGCGGAGCTGGCGAACGTTGCGCCACACGGTCGCGAACGCCCACAAACTCGATTACAGCCCGCGTGCCAGCGTCACCCAAGCGGGGCTTGGCCAAGCGCAGCACTCGCGTATATCCTCCCGGACGCTCGGTAAAGCGCGGAGCAATGGTGTCGAAGAGAATCTTCACCGCCTGCTTGTCGCCGAGAAGTTCCAACACGCGGCGCCGAGCAGCCACGACCGGCGATATGGCCTTGTTCCACTGGCGATAGCGATCGCTCTTGCGCCAGGTGCGCCATTCGGCCGAATTGCGCGCGGCCGAGGTGCCGAATTCGCCGGCCGCCTTCTGCTGCGGAATCGAACGGCAGGCGATCGTCACGCACTTTTCGACCAGGGGACGAACTTCCTTGGCCTTCTGCAGCGTGGTGATGATGCGCCCCTTGATCTTAGGAGCATTGTCGTCGAACTCGGCATCGCGCTCGGTAAGCATCAAGGCGCTGGCCAGATTTCGCAACAAAGCTCTCTGATGGCTGGGGGCACGGCCCAGTACGCGTCCGCGTCTACGATGTCTCATGTTCGGATCGAAAGTTAAAGTGTTGTGTCGCTCAGGAGCCACTCGCCGGCAGGGCGATAGCTACTTAGCTGGAAATCGACGCGGGGAGCCGCATGCCCAACCGCAGCCCCAGTTCCGTCAGCTTGTCACGCACTTCGTTGAGCGTGGTTTCGCCAAAGTTACGCACGTCGAGCAATTGATCCTCGGTACGGACAATCAAGTCGCGCACCGTGTGGATGTTTTCCGATTCCAGGCAATTGGTCGCCCGCACCGACAAGTTCAATTCGGCCAGGCTCATGTTCAGCTTGGACTCGATGGCTGCGTCGGCCACCCCGCCTCCGGAGCGCCCTTCGGCATGCACCGAGGAACCGAGTTCGTTGTATTGCACGAACGGGTTGAGGTGCTTTCGCAGGATCTTGGCGGCTTCGACCAGGGCCATTTCGGGGCCGACCGAGCCGTTGGTCCAGATCTCCATCGTCAGCTTGTCGTAGTTCGTCTTCTGACCCACGCGGGTCTCTTCGATCTCGTAGCGCACACGCACCACGGGGCTGTATACGGCGTCGACCGGAATGATGCCGATTTCCTGCACTTGCGGTGTATGCTCGCTGGCGGGGATGTACCCGCGACCGTTCTCGACGACCATCTCGACCATGAACGGCACCTCAGCCGTCAAGGTAGCGAGGACCTGGTCCTTGTTGATCACCTCGACGGCGTCGTCGGTCTGTACATCGTGACCGGTGACGACCCCCTTGGTGTTTTTCTCGATGCGAATGACGCGTGTCGACTCGCTGTGATTCTTCACGACCAGCGATTTGATGTTGAGGACGACGTCGGTCATGTCCTCGACAACGCCTGGCAGCGTCGTGAACTCGTGCTGCGCGCCGTGGATCTTGATCTGCGTGACCGAGCTCCCTTCGAGGCTCGATAGCAGGATCCGCCGCAGACTATTCCCCACGGTCACGCCGAAGCCGCGCTCGAAGGGCTCAGCCACGAACTTGCCGTAGGACGACGTAAGCGTCTTATGATCACAGGTTACGACACTGGGTAGTTCAAACCCGCGCCAACGAATTCGCATGACAAGCCTCCCTGGGTGACAGCGGCTTGAGGCACCAAGCGCGGCCGGCACAATACGCAGCCGACGGCGATGACTTCAATAGTTACACGGTTACATGCCGGTGGCTGCGCCGTAAACGCAAACCGGCCGGCGAATCGCGCTCTTACTTCGAGCACAACTCGATGATCAATTGCGTTTCGACCGGAATGGAAACATCACCCGATTCAGGAATGCGATTCACGCGTCCCTCGGGCATGGGGCCATCCAATCGGGAGAGAAAATCAGGAACGTCGCGGTTGGTATCCGCCAGGTTGGCCTGCACGGCCTGCAAGCTTTTCTTACGGTTCTTCACGCGAATGACGTCCCCGGGCTTGAGCAAGTAGCTGGGAATGTCCACGCGACGGCCATTGACGGTGATGTGACCATGGGCCACGAGCTGCCGCGCCTGGGCGCGACTTTGCCCGAACCCGAGCCGGTGCACCACGTTGTCCAAACGGCGCTCCAGCAAGCTCATCAACGTCTCGCCGGTGTTGCCGCGGGAACGTTCAGCTTCGCTAAAATACGTGCGGAACTGGCGTTCCAACACGCCATAATAGTGCTTCACCTTTTGCTTTTCGCGGAGGTGCAAACCGTAATCCGTCATCTTGCCACGGCGGGCCTGATGCATGCCCGGCGGCGTGCCGCGACGTTCCACGGCGCACTTCGGGGTGTCGCAGCGCGAGCCCTTCAAAAAGAGCTTCAGGCCTTCACGGCGGCAGAGACGGCAAACAGGTCCAGTATGTCGAGCCATATGACGGAAATCGCTGTTCTAATTCGCTGTTTTTTGGGACGTATGAGCGTTGGTATTTTCTCGCAGGAAAGCGTCTGCCGCTGATCCTCAGCGACTCGCTGGCTATTACACGCGACGCTTCTTCGGCGGACGGCAGCCGTTGTGCGGCAGCGGCGTCACGTCTTCGATACTCTTGACGGTCAAACCCGCGGCCTGCAGGGCGGTGACAGCGCTTTCGCGGCCGCTCCCGGGCCCCTTGACCTTGACCTCGACTTCCTTAACGCCGAACTTCGAGGCCTTCTCGGCCGCTTGCTGCGCGGCGCACTGACCGGCGAACGGGGTGCTTTTGCGACTCCCCTTGAAGCCGCTTGTGCCGGCGCTCGCCCAGCAGAGGGTGTCGCCTTTGCTGTCGGTGATCGTCACGGTCGTGTTGTTGAAGGTGGCACGCACGTGGGCTACACCCAACGTGACGTTGCGTCGTACCTTGCGTCGCTTGCATTTTACCAAGAACACTGGCGATGGTTTCGACGTTCAGCTGCACGGCCGGTGGCCAGCACAGCAGGTCAAGTTTCTTGTCGTTTCTAAGTGCCTGATTTGTTGACGGGTTGCAGACACGACTGGGCAAGCGGGTTGCACGACGCTGGTCGTCGGGCCACCTGCTTACTTCATGTCCTTCACACCCTTCTTACCGGCGACCGTCTTCTTCGGCCCCTTACGTGTACGGGCATTGGTCCGCGTGCGTTGCCCGCGAACCGGCAAGCCGCGGCGGTGCCGAATGCCACGATAGCAGCCAATGTCGCGCAAGCGCGAGATGTTCTGAGCCACCTGCCGACGCAGCTGCCCCTCGACCGTGTAGTCCTTGTCGAGCAGAGCCGCTATGCGCGCCACCTCGTCCTCGCCCAGCTCGCGAGCGCGCACCTGAGGATCGATCCCCGCCTTGTGGCACAGCTCACGAGCGACCTTGGGACCTACGCCATACAAATACTGCAGCGAGATCAAGGTGGGCCGATCGCTGGGAATATCAACGCCGAGCAAGCGCGGCATAAAATGTGACTCCAAACTCTAAATACTTAAACAACTTCGCTACGGTGCGCGAGGGCGCTGGCGTCATGGCCCGCCCCGACCGACAACCCGGTTTCGACCGTTCGTTGGCCGCCAACCTCTTCGTCGTATCTAACTTCGTCCTATCTGCTAACCCTGGCGCTGCTTGTGCCGGGGATTGCTGCACACGACGTACACCACCCCGCGACGACGAACAATCTTACAGCTTTCGCAGATCCGTTTGATACTAGCGCGAATTTTCATGAGGCCCGGCCTTCACCCGAGGGCAATTCGCCCGAATTGCCAACGTGCAGTTGATCGAAAGTGAAACAGTATAAACGGGTCTGGGCGAGGGCCACAAGGCCCCTCGCTGACGGTTTTTGGGGAAGGTCGCTGGCGAGCCTCCCCCTGGCCCCCATCCCGGCGGCAGAAAGGGAGCCGTGGGCACCGATTAGTCAGGCCCGGCGGTCAGTACCAAGGGGCCGTTCTCGGTCATGGCGATCGTGTGCTCAAAGTGGGCACTCGCCTCGCCATCCTGGGTGACCTGAGTCCAATGGTCAGGCATCCCCTTCACACGCTTCGTTCCGGCATTGACCATCGGCTCGACCGCGATCACCAGTCCCGGCCGCAGTTCGAAATCACCGCTACGCCGCAATTGCTTGCTGACGAAATTCGGTACTTGCGGGTCCTCGTGCATTTCGCGGCCGATGCCATGACCGACGAAACTCTCCACGACCGAGAAACCGGCGTCTTTGACGTAGGCTTCCATCTCGGCCGCCACTTCGCTCCACAAATGCTTTTTCCCCATCTGCTCGATCGCCAGGTCGAGTACCCCCTTGGTGACCTCGAGCAGCTTCGAGACGCGGGGGGCCACATGTCCGACCGGATGCGTGATCGCCGAGTCCCCACACCAGCCGTCAACCCGGCAGCCGGTGTCAATGCTGACGCAGTCCCCTTCGACCAGGCGACGGGGGCCGGGTATGCCG
>CAMFLN010000231.1 GCA_945957305.1 uncultured Planctomycetaceae bacterium
GATTTCGCGCGTGCCGTCGGGATTGACCAGCTCGTAGCGGAACGCTTTGCCGCGCAGGTGCATGTGCGGGTTCATGCCTAACAGCGTCGTCTCGCGGCGGAACTTGTGTTGCGCTACAACCTTGTGGTTTGCTTCGTTGGGCGGAATGCGCAGGGACATTTGGCCGCAACTGGCGCCCTGCACTTCGTGCGTCACTTCCTCAGGTTTGGCGTAAACAAAGCCCACATAACTGCGGTCATCCTGGGCCTTGCCGTTAGGAGTGTAGTGGCACTGAAAAACCAGTTTCGATCCGGCAGGGATGCGAATCGCGGCGCCGTTCTCCAATCGCCGCGGAGTCATGCCCGGCGCATAGGCCATTTGTGGATCGCCGAAGTCGAAGGCCCCCGGCTGCTGGATGAACACGATCACGTGATGCACGACCGCGGGGCTACCGGCTTTGACTTCGGCTTGCCGGATCCAGCGGTCCTCTTTGAAACCGGGATCGACGACGAACATCTTGTAGCTCACAACCCCTTCGGCGGGGACGGTGTACGGCTCGTCACGCATGTAGAAGATCTGGTCCGGCTTGTCGATTCCCCAACCCTCGGCGAATTTCGCGGGCGGAGGCAGGTCGGACTTGTCCCCCTCGGGGCAGCCGTTGGCGACCCAGCGATCCAGCAGGTCGATCTCTTCCTGGCTGAGTGTGGGATTATTCTTGAAGTCGCCATGATCCGGCGCGGCATGCCACGGCGGCATGCGGCGATCGTGCACCACTTCCTTCATCATCTCGGCCCAGCCGACCACTTCGTCGTAGCTGGTCAACGAGAAGGGAGCGATCTGGCCTTCGTGATGGCATTCGACGCAGCGGTTCTGCAAGAACCGCGCGATCTGGTTCGAGTAGGTGACATCCCCCGAGGGATCGGGACGCTTGACCCGGCCGATCAGGCAGCCGGTCGCCTCGGTCGTGGGGACACTCACGGTCTTGCCGGCCAGCAGCTCTTCGATCGCCTGCGACAGATCCTCACGGCCCGGCTTTTTTCGCTGAAAACCGACACCGTATTGATCGTCGATACGCCCCCAGTAACGAATAACGCGGTCCTGATCGAGCACGAACACCTCGGGCGTACGGACCGCGCCGAAGCGATCAGCAATCTCGTTCGCTGGATCTTTCAAAACCGGAAAGCCGATTTCCATCCGCTGGGCATGATTGGCAACTTCGGTGATCGAGTCTTGCTGATTCGAGTTGATGCCCAGGAAGGTGACGCCCTGTTCCTGCCACTTGGCAGACAATTCCGTCAGCCGAGGCAGGTAGACGTTGGCCAGCGGACATTCGGTGCCCAGAAAGGCCACGACAATCAATTTCGAGTCCTGGTAATCCTTCAGCGCGCGCACCGTGCCGCGGGCGTCGTGCAACGAGAACTCTTCGATCTTGCGACCGATGCGATTTTCGTCCGCACCGTGGGCTGGGCTTCCAGCGAGGAAGGCCAAGGCACAAACCAGGGCGGCGCCGTGCACGACAAAACACTGATACGAGCGAAAGCAAGCTCTCACGATCGGCTCTCCTGCTGCGAAAGGTGCGCAGTAACGCACGGAAGGAATCGCTGGTTGGACACGGCCGCCACGCCGCTCTGAACTAGAGATTATGAGCCGTTAGCTAGGAAAGCAACTGGAATCGGGGGCATTCCCGGCTCATTTCGCAATCGTCGGCCAGAATTCAAATTCCACACCGCGAAATTTAGCCACTTAAGCCGCTGGCTTCAGTGTAAGCGTATGCACCGTCTCACCCGGCATAAAGGGCTCGGGCTTTCCTTCGGCCCAATTCGCATGCCCGTCGCGATAGTGGGGTGATAGCGGATGACCGCTCTGCCCGCAGGGCATGTGCAAATAGGCGTCTTGCTCGTGCCCCGGCGAGACCGCCAGTCGCTGCGAGGCCCCCATCGCGGGCGCCTGGATGCGGGGCATATTCTCGGAGTCTCCCGGCAACGGCTGTGGAGGCATATCGAGCCAGGTTGCCAGCGCCGGCAATGCCAGGCTCAGCGGATGCTGGATGCGCGTCGTGTTGTACGCTCCCCAGGTGTAATCCGCCAGCTTGTGGTTGTCTTTTGTCGCGTCGTTGATCACATCATCGGCCGCCGCCAACAGCAGTTCATCCCACGTTTTGAAGCGCGGATCGATCAAGTGCTCGGGACGCTCGGAAACCAGACGCCATACCGGTCCCTCGGTGCGGTCCAGCTTCTCGATCGAGAACTTCTTGTCGACCTCCTTGCACGGCGTCACCAGCACGTCGGAAAGTTGCGTGAGCAACCGCCGACGGAAAGTGCGCACGGCACGGAAACCGACCGAGTCGATCGCGGCGTGCCCTCCCCAGTGGTCGACATAACGGCGCAACTCGGCGCGCTGGGGATTATCTGCCACGGCTGCGGGGGACAATACGTCGAGCAGCAGTTTTTGCCAACGTTCGAGAAATACGGCCCGATCGTCGAGTTGAATACGCAGCATGTCGGCTTCGGTCGCCTTGTCGATCTGCGACAGGTCGTCACGGATTTGCTGCGCGCGAGCCCCCAGGTCGTAGCCACCGTCACCCAGGGTGACCAACAGATCGCCGCTGACGACGCGGCCGTTGGCGGTCCAAATCTGGCCGTTTTCGGGCTCGATGACGCGCGGATATTCTTCCGGCGTTAGCCACCCGTCCCAGCGATGTTTGCCATCCGCCCACGACGAAGGCAACCGACCGTCGAAGCCGACGCGGCGCGGAATGCGCCCCAGGATGGTCCAGGCAATGCGCCCTTTATTATCGGCCACGACAAAGTTCTGCGCAGGCGAACCGCTGAGATTCGCCAGCTGCAGGGCCTCTTCGAGCGTTTCGGCGTTTTCGATTTTCAAAAGTCCCATGTTGACGCCCCCTGGATCGTGCGCGACCCAGCGCTCGACACGGGGGCGACCCTGTGCGTCTGCGCCCATGACGGGACCCCAAATCGTCGAGACAACTTCCAACGTTTCGTCCGGCGCGCCGGCGACGTGAATCACTTCCTGGTCGCGCTGGAATTCCTGCGGACCCTCGGGCGTCAGGTACTTGTTCTTATCGTTGGGATCGACGTCGACAATGATCACGTCGACCCAGTCCCCCTCGCTGTTGGTGAAGCCCCAGGCGACGTGACCATTGCTGCCGACGACGACGCCGGGAGTGCCAGGGAGCGAGACGCCGGTGATGCGATGTTCGCCGCCAGGGTCGTCGGCTTCTTTCCAGGCCAGCGACGCGCGATACCAGACGTGCGGCACGCGAATGCCCAGGTGCATGTCGTCAGCCACCATGGCGCGGCCATCAGCGGTGCGCTTGCCGGAAACCGCCCAGTTGTTGCTACCCAGGTGAACCTGTCCCTCGGGGGGCAGCGTACCGCGCGGTTGCAAGCGTGCGACGTCGGCTTTGTTCAGCTTGCGCGTGTCGAAAACATCCGGCCCCGGGATGGGCGGAGCCTGGAACGCTTCGCCGTGGATGGGCGCATCCCATTCGGTTCCTAGCGGGGCGAGAAAGTCGGCCATCGGCTTCGGCAGCACGTCGTACATCACGCCCAGGGTTGTCTCGTCGCGATAATCCTCGCCCTGCAAATCGATATACATTGACAGCATCACGAGCGCGCTGTCTTCCGGCTTCCACGGCGCCGGTTCGATGCCCATCAATAAATACTCGAACGGCTTTGCCTTCAGCGCAGCCACGCCCGCGTTCACACCTGCGGCATACGTTTCCAGCATGCGCTGCTCGCTCGAATCGGCGGCCGTGACCAGGCGCTGGGCCACATCGCGAAAACGGTGCAGGCGGATGCGGCGGTCTTGCTCGAGCAATGCGGGTCCGACCAGTTCGGCCAGTTCTCCGGCCGAGTTGCGGCGCAATAAGTCCATCTGAAAAAAGCGCTCCTGGCCGTGCGTAAAGCCGAGCGCAAAGGCAACGTCGTCGCGATTGGCGGCGCGAATCGTGGGGATGCCGCGGCTGTCGCGCTCGATCGTGACCGGCCCGGACAATTCCTGGAAGGCGATCTCGCCTTCCAATTGCGGCAGGCTGGCGGCCACCTGGCGATGCGTCCACCAACCGGCTCCCACCACGACAATAAAGAACAGGATGACCACGACCGCCAGGATCCGCAGCAGTGTTTTGCGCATGGAAAGGATGCTGACCCTGAAAGCGGGCCGCGAAAAATGGACTAAAGGGGCGCGCGAGGAACGAATGGAACTATTCTCCGCCAGTCCGCCGAGGCATGCAAGCGGCGCGGGCCGAGCGATTCGGGGCAGGTGCTGTAGTGCAGCCCAACCGACGATTAACCGCCAGGGGGAGAGTTCCGGCGTAGCTTTTCCCTGGCTGGAACCGCGCCGCGGCGTGATTTACAGTGGTGGCAGTGATTCTCCTGCCCGCTGCGCGCACGCAAAATCAAGTTTGCATGAGCGCAGACCGATCTCCGCCTTGCCCGCCCCCGGAGCCACAACGATGTCCTTGATTCACTCCTTGCGTACCGCTTGCATTCTCTTGGCCGTCTGTGGCGGCTGGCTGCTCTGCGGACCGGCCGTTGCTGTGGCCGACCCGGTTGCCGCCGGCCCACGCGTGCTGGCCGTGGGAAAGGTTCCGAACGACAAGCGTCTCGAAGATCTGAAGGATCTTAACGGCTACTTTCCGTTTCAGGTGCCGGAGAATATCGAGCAGTGGCAGAAGCGAGTCGAGCGAGTTCGTCGGCAGATCCTGGTCTCGCAGGGCATCTGGCCGATGCCGGTGAAGACACCGGCCAACGCCGTGATTCATGGCAAAGTCGATCGGCCGGAATACACCGTCGAACGCGTTTACTTGGAGAGTTACCCCGGCCACTTCATCACGGGCAGCCTGTACCGGCCGAAGGATCAGACCGGCCCCTGCCCGGGCGTCCTTTTCCCTCATGGTCATTGGCAGGATGGCCGTTTCCATGACGCGGGGGAAAAAGTCGTCCGCAAGCAATTGGTCGAGGGAGCAGAACGCTTCGAATTGGGGGGACGCAGCCCTTTGCAGTCTCTTTGCGTGCAACTGGCGCGGATGGGGTGCGTCGTCTTCTCGTACGACATGATCGGATACGCCGACAGCGAACAAATCTCGTTCAATGTGGCGCATCGCTACGGCAAGCGCCGGCCAGAAATGGAAACCGCGCAGAATTGGGGCTTCTTCAGCCCACAAGCGGAATTGCACCTGCAAAGCATCATGGGCTTGCAGACTTACAATTCGGTTCGTGCGCTGGACTGGTTCACCACGCTGCCGGACGTCGATACGAAGCGTATTGGCGTCACCGGCGCCAGCGGCGGTGGCACGCAGACATTCGTCCTGTGCGGCATCGACCCGCGCCCGGCGGTTGCCTTTCCGGCCGTGATGGTCTCGACCGGCATGCAAGGAGGCTGCACCTGCGAAAACGCCCCGCTGTTGCGCATCGATACAGGCAACGTCGAATTCGCCGCGTTGTTCGCCCCCAAGCCCCTGGGCATGACCGGCGCCGACGATTGGACCGTAGAGATCGCCAAAAAGGGCCTGCCCGAATTGCAAAAACTCTACAAACTCCTGGGGCAAGATTTGAACGTCATGGCCAAACCGCTCAATCATTTCGGCCACAACTACAACTATGTCAGCCGCGCCGTGATGTATAGCTGGTTCAATCATCACTTGGGGATTGGCTTGGAAGAGCCGGTCGTCGAGGAAGATTACAAACCGTTGACCGTCGCCGAGATGACGGTGTGGGATGACGCCCATCCGCGTCCCCCTGCGGGAGACGATTACGAGCGCAGCCTGTTGGCCTATATGACCAAGGATGCCCAGCAGCAAATCGCGGCGCTCGCGCCAAAAGACGCCGCCACGGCCGAAGAATATCGTCGCGTTGTCGGCGGGGCCGTCGACGTGCTCATCGGTCACGGTCTGCCCGAGGCGAAACAGCTCGAATACGAAAACGTCGCCGAGAAAGACCGCGGTAACTACACCGAGTTCCTCGGGCTGGTGCGCAACAAAGAACACGGCTCTGAATTGCCGACCGTATTCCTGCATCCCAAGCAGTGGAACAAGAAGGTCGTCATCTG
>CAMFLN010000232.1 GCA_945957305.1 uncultured Planctomycetaceae bacterium
GATTGAAACGAAACAGCTTACCAAACGATACGGCCATCTGATTGCGGTCAACGAAATCAATCTTTCGTTAAAAGAGGGCGACGTGTTCGGCTTCATCGGGCCCAACGGCGCCGGCAAGACGACCACGATGCGCATCCTGGCGACGCTGCTGAATCCGACGCATGGCGAAGCGTACGTCTGCGGCTACTCGATTTATACCAAGCCCAAAGAAATCCGCCGCGTCATCGGCTACATGCCCGACTTCTTCGGCGTGTACGACGACATGAAGGTCATCGAATACCTGGAGTTCTTCGCCGCGGCTTATCGCATCAAAGGACCGGCGCGCCGCAAGATCTGCGACGAAGTGCTGGAACTGGTCGACTTGGGCTACAAGCGCGAAGCGTTCGTGACCAGCCTGTCGCGCGGCATGACGCAGCGACTGGGCCTGGCCCGCGTCTTGCTGCACGACCCGCAGGTGCTGTTGCTCGACGAGCCGGCGAGCGGTTTAGATCCGCGCGCGCGAATCGAGATTCGCGGACTGCTCAAAGAACTGCGCAACATGGGCAAGACAATCATGGTGTCGAGCCACATCCTGCCCGAGTTGGCGGACATCTGCAACAAGATCGGCATCATCGAGCGTGGCGAGTTGCTGGTGAACTCGGACGTGGCCGAAGTGATGCGCAAAGTCCGCCATCAGCCGGTTTTGAAAGTGGGCATCGCCGGTGACAGCGAGGGAGCCGCGAAACTGCTCTCGCAACACCAGGGGGTCGAGAAGATCGATACCTCGAACGGCGTGCTGACCGTCACGCTCGCGCCCGAGGTGCAGGATTACAGTGACCTGCCCAGCCTGCTGATCGCCGCTGGGCATAAGTTGACGCTGTTCAAAGAAGAAGAAGTCAATCTGGAAACGGCCTTCATGGAATTGACGAAGGGCATCACTTCGTAGCTGGCCATGAAATTCGCGCGCTGGACATTCCTGATCGCGGGGCTGGCTGGTGCGCCGGTATTGCTCGCGCTGTATTTCCTCGAAGGGATTCTCGGCCGGCAGCTGCCGCCGGAGATCAATCATCCGGAACTCTACTACGGTTTCGTCGGCGTCACGCTCTCGTGGCAGATCGGCTACGTGCTCATCGGGCTCGATCCGCTGCGTTATCGGCCGCTGATGCTGCTGGCGGCCTTCGCCAAGGGGTCCTTCGTCGCGGCGACGCTTGCGCTGGTTGCCGCCGGACGCGCTCCGGGAGCATTGGTGCCGGTCGTCGCTCCGGATGCGATTTTCGTGGTGCTCTTTTTGCTGGCTTTCCGCATAACGGGCAGCTCGCCCGACGATCGCTAGCGAGCTGCACTTCACCAGCTTCAGGCGAAGAAGACGCGCTCTGCCGTTTTGCGCAACAGCGACTGCCGTTCGTCAGCCGTGAGAAAATCGAGCCGCGAGCGGATCAGTTCGATCGAATCACGATACGTGTGATGCCCCTGCACCTGGTAGGGGCAATCCGTGGCCCACATCAGCCGCTCGGCGCCGAAGCTGTCGCGCAGCTGGCGGATCATCGGGCCGAGATCCGTGTAAGGGGCCGCCTTTTTGCCGAGCGCGTAGAACGCGGACACTTTTACATAGGCATTTTTATGCCGAGATAAAGCGCACAATTGTTCGAGGTCAGACGCGCGTATCTCGCCAGTCATTCCAACCCGGCCACAATGGTCGATCACAACAGGCGTCTCGGGATACTTGCCGCACATGCGATCGATGGCCGGCAGCGCGTCAGGGTTGACCAGGCAGCACATGGCCAGCTTTTCCTCGCCGCCGCACTTCCACATCGCCGCCAGGCCGGGCGAATCGAGCCAGTGATCGACTGGCATGTTGCGCGGATAAATGCGAAACCCGCGCACGCCGAGCGCTTTCAGGCGGCGCATTTCCTCTTGCGGGCGATTCTCCGAATCATCGATCACGGCGATGCCGGAAAACACGCCGCGGAAATTGCGAATCGTGTCGAGCATGTACGAATTGTCGAAGCCGTAAAAGCTCATCTGCACCAGGGCAACGCGTGCCACGCCGCACGGCTTCATATGTTCGAACAGCTGCTCCGGTGTAAAGCTGGACGGCGCCATTTCCTCGCGCCGATAGCCGGCCGCGAGCGGATATTTCTGCGTATCGGGCGTCCACACGTGGACATGGGCGTCGATGGCGTCGTTTTTGCCGTCGCCATTAGGTGATTCGGCCATGCCGACTCCTTGTGAAAGAGCGCCGCCGGCCACGGCCGCGGCACCCAAGGCCACATCGTGCAACAATTCCCGTCGTGTTAAATGGCGGCCTGTCATGCGAAGCTACTCAACCGTGGGACAATCATCATTATCGCGGGGTTATCGCGTCAGCAGCCCGGCGTCGAGAACGAATTCCGAACCCGTTACATACCGCGCCGCGTCCGACACCAGGAACAAGACGGCCTGCGCTACATCCGTAGGCTCGATCCACGGCACCGGCAGCAAATTGCCGGCCGAACGCTCGGCGACCTCGCGTGGGCTGAGTCGCTCGAGTGCGGCCAGCCCATCGTTCATCGGCGTATTGACGCCGGTCGGATGCAGCGACACGACGCGAATATTATGCGGCGCGAGCTCGATCGCCCAAGATTTGGTCAATCCGGTCAGTCCCCATTTCGAAGCCGCATAGTGGCTCAAGCGCCCCATGCCGCGCAAGCCGGCGATCGAAGAGTTGTTGACGATCACGCCACTTTTGCGCGCGATCATATGCGGAATCACGCGTCGCGCGACGAGCCAGGCCCCTTTGAGGTTGATATCGATCATCGAGTCCCACGCCTCTTCGGTCAGCTCGTGCGCCAGACCGTACCCACAGATGCCGGCATTGTTGAACAGGATGTCCAAGCGGCCGAACTTTTCGGCCGCTGTGTGGACCGCCGAAGTGACGGCCTTGTCGTCGCGCACGTCAGCGGCAAATACCAGGCATTCGACGCCGGCGCGTGCGCAGTCCGCGGCGAGCGATTCCAACTCGTCGGTCGTCCCCATCGTGTAACCGGGGTAAGCGAGTGGCTTACCCACGTCGAGCGCCACGATGTGCGCGCCTGCTTGCGCCAGCGCCAGCGCCGTGGCGCGGCCTTGGCCGTGGGCCGCTCCGGTGATGATGGCCACACGATCGGCGAGGGAACGTTGATCTGGCCCGGTCGTTACTGCAGACATTCGTAAAACGAGCTTTCCGAGGCAAAAAAGGAAACGATCGCTGCTGCGCTATTTGCCCGAGCGGCGGTAAGGTTGCAGATACTCGTCGAGGTCGACGCGCAGCGCGTTATTGAAAACGTTGGTCGCGATCATCATACCGCCGAACGCGGTTAAGGCCACGATCTCGGGCTGCGCGAACTGCTGGCTCAGCCGTTTGAAAAGCTCGTCGGACACCCCGTTCGCGTCACGCACCAGTTGCCGTCCGTAGTCGACGACCAACTGCTCGCGCTCGTTCATCGCGAGCTGATCGGGATTCTCGCCGGCGTCGATCAGGATGCGGCGAAAGAAAGTCGAACAAATCAAGCAATCGGTCGCTGCGGAAATCGCGTGGACGAAGAGCAACGTCGCGCGCGGTTCGAGAAACTTCTCGACTTCGGCGCGCAACGGATACCACTCCATAAGCGCGTCGAGCGCCGGCAGCGAGTGCGCCAGCGTGGCCTTCATGTTCGTCATGCGGCCATGCGCCGTAATGATGTGATCGAATGCCGCACGCGTGTCGGCCGTAGCGGTTTCCTGTTCAACGGGCGGAATGCGAGGCATGACTTCCTATCGCTCTGAGGAGTGGGGACCTGACTTTAGAATAACTCGACGACCGGTCGTCCGCTCGCCAGTGAATGTGATCGGCCCTGACGATCGATGATTTGCTCGCGGGGGTCGATGCCCAAGCTGTGTAGTATCGTGGCGACGAGGTCCGGGGGCGTAACGCCGTTTTCTTTCACGTGGGCGGCCAATTCGTCCGACGCGCCAAAGACCTGGCCGCCGCGCACTCCTCCGCCGGCCAGCAGCACCGAATACGCGTGCGGCCAATGGTCGCGGCCGCTGGCATTGGTGGCCGAATTCATCACCACGCGGCCGATGCGCGGCGTGCGGCCAAACTCGCCCATGACGACGACTAACGTCGTTTCGAGCAGCCCGCGTTCCTGCAGGTCGATCAACAAAGCCGACAGCGCGCGATCCAAGGGAGGAATGAGAATATTCTTCAGCGTCGAGAAGTTGTCCTTGTGCGTGTCCCAAAAGGGACTCTTCACGTCGCGGCCGTCGTCGTGCCAATTGACGGTAACCAAGGTCGCGCCGGCCTCGACCAATCGCCGCGCGAGCAACACCCCCTGCCCAAACGGCTCCTGTCCATAAAGTTCGCGGAGCCGGTCCGGTTCTTCATTCAGGTTGAACGCACGACGCGCCTGGGGTGATGTAACTATGGCCATCGCCTGCCGATACAAAGCATCGAGCTGGTCGCACGGTTCTTGATCCGCCAGCCGACCTAACAATCCGTTGAACTCATTGAGCAGCGAACGCCGCGCCGCCAGGCGGTCGAACGTCATGCCGTCAGGCAGCTCGACGCCGGAAACGGCGAAGGACGTTCCTCCTTGCTCGGCGCGGACCAGCCAGGGATCGTAGGTCTTGCCCAGAAAGCCGGCGACTTCCCCCGCGTATTCATTCGGCAAATCAAGAAAGCGATTCCACCGGGGCAGAGTAACCGCGGGAGGAAAGTCAGCCCGCGGTCCTTGCACCCGCGCCACGATCGAGCCCAGCGACGGATGGTCGTCCGGCGCAGGAGCAGCGTCGAGATCGGGCCGCGCGTGCTCGCGTCCCGTGAACATGTAATACAGGCCGTAACCATGCCGGGGATGCAAATGATGCATCGAGCGAACAATCGCCAGCTTGTCCGTGTGCTGCGCAAGCTGCCCGAAGTGCTCGCAGATCTGGATACCTGGCACGCAGGTATCGATGGGCTTGAACTCGCCGCGAAAATCGGCCGGCGCGGCGGGTTTCATGTCCCACGTATCAAGCTGACTCGGCCCGCCGAACAAATAGATCAGAATGCAAGCCTGCGCGCGTCCCTCGGTGCGACGCACAATCGCGGGCGCCGTGTTTGCTTTCGCCGACGAGCGCCACAGGTCCGGCAACGCCAAACCGAGCGCGCCGAGGCTGCCGATTTCCAGCAGTTCTCGGCGCGTGTATCCGCCGCAGGCGGTACGTGGTCGACCGTGCTTGCCTGTACGCCGATTGATGCGCAGCATGTCGGTAAGCGTATCGCCGCCGGCGCAGCCCCACAAGGTTTTGCACAATCGACCAGGCAGAAACTATGGTCAAGTTCGCCGCAGATCAGTTTGTGCGCTTCCGCAGCCTGGTGACGATGAATGCCACCAGTCCCATTCCAGCCAGGACACAGCTGCCGGGCTCAGGCACATTCACGCCCAATTGGAACGGCGAAAAGCTGGTCGTCACAAAAGTGATAGTGTGAGCGGTGGTGTTCACCGTGCCACCAAATTCCCAAGCGTTGTTCAGCTTGTTGAAGTGCCAGATGCCGAGCTTCGTTTCGTCGGTGCCCGCGGGAAGCAGCGCCGGATCGTAATTGAAAACCAGCGAGGCGGACTGCCCGGACTGTAGCCCGGTATAGTCGACGGACCAAATCTGCGGGTGCACGGACAAGCTGTCTGTCGACAGCGCGAAGATGGGATTCTTGGCGGCCGCGGCAATCGCCTGTTGCGACAGGCCGGTGTCGTCGGGAATCTGTTGCGCGGTGAACGTTCCGCCGTTGGAACTACCCGGCAATTGGATGGACACGCCGCCGGTGGCCGATGAACCGCCGAGCACGCTGGCCGTGGTGTCGGTGGGTAGTAACGTGGCGACATTGGAATTGCCGAAATGCGCAGTAGCGACGGCGTCTAAGGAGAACCTTTCATTCGACCCTTGAGGGCCGCTGATAGAATTGTAATAGCCCGACACCGTCAATTTCCAATCGCCCGATCCGGGCGCTGACTCGGTGAGTTTCCAAGATCCGGCTGTCACGGTACCGACGAAACCCGTCTCATCGGCGGTGCTCTGGGTACTTGTAAACTT
>CAMFLN010000233.1 GCA_945957305.1 uncultured Planctomycetaceae bacterium
CTAAAGCCCAGGTCGCGGCAATGATTCTCGTCGAGGGCTTGGGTCTGGGATTCGTTGGCTGGTTGGCAGGTCTGTTAGCCGGATGGGGACTCATCCAGAGCGCCGAAGCATGGAATCCACGCCTATTTCCTGCCGGTACGATGCTGGGGACATGGACGATCGTATTGTCGGCAGCTTGTGCCTTCGGCGGTTCGTTGGCGGCGTCGATCCTGCCGACGTGTCGTGTTATTGCGGTCAGTCCGGTCGAGGCAATGACGTCGCAATTTTCGTCCCCCTCGCCGAGATTCAACGTGATGATTCTGCTGCTCGGCTTGATCTTGGCGGCTGTTGCGCCCGCGGTGGCATTTGTCGCGCCGATTCCTGAAACAGCGCGTTATGTGGCGTTCGGCGCGATTGGTTGCACCGCCGCGGCTGTCGGCTTTGTCCTGCTAACCCCCGCGACGATTATCGCGATCGAGAAGATCCTTGCACCGTGGCTGGGAAGAATGCTGTGCCTCAACCCGGAATTGCTGGACGGACAACTCTCGGCGAACTTGTGGCGCACCGTTGGCACTACAACGGCGCTGACGCTGGGGCTGGGGGCATTCGTGGCAATGCAAACCTGGGGCTATTCCATGCTGCAGCCCTTTTTGCCAGGGCGGTGGATGCCCGACTTGCTGGTGACAATCGCACCGGGCGGAGCCTCGCCCGCGCAAGTCGAGAGCATTAGCCAGATCCGCGGCGTAACCCACGGCGAATGCCTGCCGTTGGCCGTCGAACAAGTGAAGTTCGCCGACGATATCACTGGCGCCAACCTTCGTTCGTCGGTGACACGTCAGGACAACTGCATCTTCGTCGGAGTTGACACGTTGCGGGCCCTAAGCGGACCGCGACCGATGCTCGATTTTCGCTTTCTGGAAGGGACGCGCGAGGAAGCTGCGAGCAAGATGGCGAGCGGTCGTTATTGTCTGGTGCCTGATCATTTCCGGCGTGAAAGCGGGCGCGGACTCGGCTCGACAGTGGAGGTCGTTCTTCCCCAAGCTCCCGCAACATCCGTCGCCTATGAAATTGTCGGCGTTGTCGCCATGGACGGTTGGCACTTGGCGAGCAAAAACGGCTTTCGCGCCCGGAATGGCCGCTCGGCAGCAATGATCATCGCACCGCACGATCAAGTGCAAAGTGATTTTGACATTCCGCAAACGAGCTTTCTCTGGATGAATCTCGACGGCTCGGTGGAGGAAAGTACGGTCGCGGCGGCAATGCAAGGGATCATCGACGATCGTGGGAATGGCGAGGGTGCCGGGCGGCGCGCTTCCCAGGTGCGAACGCATTCCACGTTGGCTTTGCGTGAAATGACGACCAAACAGGCCGACACGATCATTTGGGGGCTGGGCAAATTGCCGCTAGTGGCGTTGTTGGTCACCTCGCTGGGAGTGCTGAACACCATCATCGCATCGATACGCGTGCGCAGTTGGGAATTTGGCATTCTGCGCTCGATCGGCGTGACGCGCTCGGGGATAGTGCGTCTGATCATCGCCGAAGCGATCATGATCGGAATCGCAGCCTGTTGCTTGAGCTTCGGTTTTGGAGTTCTAGTGGGCTATTGCGGTACGGAAGTGAGCCGCTACGTCGACGTACACGGAGGACTGTTGACTCCGTTGGTCGTCCCCTGGGCAAAACTGGTCACCGGCTTCTCGTTAACGTTGCTGCTGTGCCTAATCGCAGCCCTCGTTCCGGCAATCACGACTGCGCGTTGTGAGCCACTCGCACTACTGCAGCGCGGACGTGACGTGTCCTAGTGGGCATCTGTCATTGCTCGCGAAGGCCTTCCGAGGCCGCCGCAGGCGGCCGTCCGCAGCGTCGTCTAACCAGTACAGTTTAAAAAGTGCGGGATCGTCAAGAATCGAAGTAAGTATTCCACCATTGAGCGGGCCAGCCTAAAGCCATGGCCTAAGCTGTGGCACAACCTGCGGGCAAGCCGGGCAACCGAACTGGCGGCCGAGTATCCGGCCCACGTGGAGGCGGCTTGGCTGGGGCATTCAACGCTCGTCGCGGCCAAGCACTATTGGCAATTGACCGATGCGGACTTTGAACGGGCCGCCAGCTCGCCCCGCGAAAACGAAAAAGTGGCGCAAAAAACGGCGCAGCAGGCGCACGCGGAGAGTCGCAGTGAGGCGCAAGGGCAAAGCGTCGCGCATAAAAAACCCCTGCGATGCAAGGGTTTGCGACACTTTGCGATTCCGCGCAAAATGTCCAAGTGCCCCCTGTAGGACTCGAACCTACAACCCTCTGATTAAGAGTTTCGGGTTGTGGCTATTCCGCTCATTGCACGACGATTGATCGTGCTTATTTTTGCGGATTTTTCCGCGATATCTGCATTTCCCATGTTTGTCCAAATTTGATCGATTTTGATCAACGCGGTAGCACCGGGGTAGCACCGACAATAACCGGCATTGATTCGGACGGAAAAGTCGCTTCAATACGACGTATGACATCCAATGCACCTGATCGCAACGGCTCCTTCGGTAAGGCTGATAATCGGCTGTCATTCACCCGTGCACGGCTCGCAGGATTGGAGGCACCCGTTCAGGGGCGCAAGTATTACTACGATGAGGAAACTCCCTCGCTGGCATGCTGCGTTACTTCGACCGGTAATCGAACGTTCTACGTTTATCGGAAAATGCATGGTCGCCCAATTCGCGTCCGACTGGGACGGATTGATGAGTTATCCGTCGATCAAGCTCGAAAGAGGGCTCTCAAGCTCATTGGCGATATGGTCCAGGGGATAAACCCACAGGAGCATCTGGCAGCATTGCGCAGGGAAGCAACGGTAAAAGACCTTTTCACGCATTGGCTTGAGACCCATGCGAAGCCGCACAAAAAAACATGGCGTGAGGATCAACGACAATTTGACAAGCTCTTGGCTGGCTGGCATTCGCGCAGATTATCCACAGTGAGGCAACATGATATTCGAGCTTTGCACGCCCGAATTGGAAAGCAGAACGGCCACTATGCTGCCAATCGCCTGCTGGCACTCGTGCGTGCTATGTTCGCTCGCGCAAGCGAAATCGGTTTCGATGGCAAAAACCCAGCGAAGGGTGTTAAAAAATTCAAAGAGCAAGCAAGAGATCGGTTCCTGCAACCTGACGAGTTGCCCAAGTTCTTCAAGGCGGTGGATGCAGAAGAGAATCCAACGCTGCGGGACTTTTTTCTGATATGCCTTTACACTGGTGCGCGTCGTTCCAACGTCGCGGCAATGCGCTGGGACGAAGTGAATTTGCAATCAGCGACGTGGCGCATACCCGACACGAAGAACGGGGAGCCGCTCACCGTTCCTCTATCACCGCAAGCTCTAGCTATTCTTAATACGCGAAAGAAGCACATCGTAAATGACTGCTGCTGGGTATTTCCTGGCGGCCGAAAGAACCAAAAGGGCCATCTAACGAGCCCAAAATCAGGATGGGAGCGATTAATAAGCCGTGGCAAATTTAGCGACTTACGCTTGCACGATCTTCGCCGTACCCTTGGGAGCTATCAGGCCGCAAATGGAGCAAGTTTGACCGTAATCGGAAAAAGCCTCGGGCAGAAGTCACAGGCATCAACAGCAATTTACGCACGGCTAAATCTCGATCCGGTGCGAGCCAGCGTCACGGCCGCTACATCGGCGATATTCGAGGCAGCTAACGGCACGAACGCCCGAAGGAAGAGGCAACGACGAGGCTCAGATGGCAAGTAAGCAGCGTCCGTCCAGAACGTCGGCAACACCTCTCAAGCTTCCATGTGATGCAGTTCGATTCGGGACGACCCTCGGTGAAGATGGATTGCAGAGCGTCGAGGTTGAATTGAACTGGGGGTTTTTGCCCGCAGAGGTGAATCGGGCGCTTTTCGTGAGAGCCAAAACAACCGCGATCAGTTTATCAACCGAGGAACTTCAGGATGCCAACAGCAGCTTGGAGGACGTGATTGGTGAGGTTAGCGATGATCTAGGCGCGACCGGGATCATGCTCCTCTATATGGAATACGGCGCTATTGACGTTTTGGCGCAGTTCTATGGCACGGACTTCGTGCAGTTGAATATCGACAAGCCGTCCGTCTTGGTCAAAGGCAAGGTGGCAAACGACGCCAAGAGCTTCCTCGTCCCTGACTACGAATTTCCGGCCGACACGAAAGAGGAGGACATCCTACGGGCTACTGCTGCGTTGAATCTGCTGTTTTATACTGCGCAGGTCCGAGTGGCCCTTGATAGTGCAGCCGACGAATCAGCACTAAAGGTCGTCCGTTATGCCGCATTCGCCGCGATGCTGGCTGGACGTTGCGAGGCAAAATCATCAACGGACTTAAAAGCGTACTGGACCAAGCCGCGCTGGCTTTGGGAGGGTTATCAGAAGGCAGGCATGGCACATAGTCCAGACAAAAGGCAGCGGGCACTACGAAGATACGATGAACTGCTGGCCGCAGGTGAACAGAAAAAGACGGCGGAGAAAAAAATCCAGCAGGAACTCAACATAGCCCCTCGGACCTTGCGCGGTTACATTGCTAGAAGAAAATCTTTGGCAGCCTCTTAGCTTGCCAATCGCGATGCCTCTACTTTTACCTTAGTGGTTTGTCTTGCCCTGAGGTACGTGAGGTAGAGATGCCAGAAGCCGCAGACCAATTGCTCAGTCGCAAGCAGGCGGCTGATTATCTCGGTGTAAAGCCACAGACGCTTGCGTCGTGGACATGCACTAGGCGCTACAACTTACCGGTCATCAAGGTCGGAAGGCTCGTAAAGTATCGCCGGCGAGACCTGGACGAGTGGCTGGCGTGCCGGACCCAAACGACGCCAGCGGAGCAGGCTTTACCTTAGGCCTGACTGTTTCAACAGCTTTCGCGTCGAGAATAATCCCTGCTCTGCGCGGTCGCTGCTTCGCTAATTTCGGTCAGGAGTTTGCCGATGAAAGCAAGCGTAAGCGTTGTCTATCTCGCGACTGATGAGTCCTTCCCTGCCGCTGGCTACTCAGTGGATGAGTTGCGCGGTGCAGTTCAGGGAATGCTCAACATCCCGCCACGCGCCCTGGCCTACATCGCGGGAACGCCAATTGGAGGGAATTACGCCCTGCGCCCAGGGGATCGGCTCGAATTCTTACTCCCTTGCGGCCGAAAAGGTGGTAACGACGAGCCGGAGATTAAGCCTCGGCCGGAACGACTGGACCTGTTCCCAAAGCACAGCAGCGAGGAACTCGTAGCCTATCGTGACCTTCTCAAGTCCGGCCTGCTGTTACCGGAGGTCGTTGTTGACGATCAGGGGTACATCCTGGATGGGCAGGCGGGTTGGGAAATCGCGCAAGAGTTAGGTATTGAGTGCAAGTATCGTGTTCGCACCTTCGACAGTGAGATCGACAAGCTCGAATTCATATTGCTGCGTAATT
This sequence comes from uncultured Planctomycetaceae bacterium, assembly GCA_945957305.1. Classification (GTDB taxonomy): domain Bacteria; phylum Planctomycetota; class Planctomycetia; order Pirellulales; family JACPPG01; genus JACPPG01. The sequence goes on from CAMFLN010000233.1 coordinate 5,388, forward strand.
GCCCACGTCGGAATCTGACCGGCGAGGAAAAGCGCCAAGTCATACAAAAGTATCTGCTACTCGATCCGGAAATCTCGAACAAGCACCTCGCGGACTTGCTTGTGGTGTCGCAAGGCATCGTCGCCGGTGTTCGAAAGCAGCTTGTCTCCTCATCGCGAATCGAGATGTTGCCCACGCATCGCGGCAAGGACGGCCGATACCGCAAAGCAAAATACAAAAATGTCGTGGCCGATTCTGAAAAGGCCGTGGTGAAGGCTCTGGGCCTGCTCAAGCACCTACCCGACGTGGCGCTAGGGAGAACCTTGGATATCGTGTCGGCAGGCAAGCTGGCGAGCCGCAATCGGACCAAGGCCGAGCGACAAGAGCGGGTTGATGCTCTGCCCCCGCTATCCCGTGAGCAGCTAATCGACGAAATTAGACTATTTCAGTGCGGCTTCCGCAGTCTCCGCAAAAAAGCCAAGCTTCAAATGGGCATGGTGGACATGGTTCTGGGCGACCCACCCTACGACAAGGGATGGATGGAGTCGGACCTGAAAGATTTCGCCAAGGAATGCTTTCGGTTGTTGCGGTACGGCGGCATTCTGGTGACCTACATCGGCAAAATGAATTGGTTGGAGGCGGGCATCGCTCTCAAAAAGGCCGGCTTCGACC
>CAMFLN010000234.1 GCA_945957305.1 uncultured Planctomycetaceae bacterium
CGATCATATGCCCCAAGGTCTGACCGGAAGGGAGCGGCGCTCCGTCGCGCGCATACACATAGCCGATTTTGCCCTGAGCGATCGTCACCAGGCGAGCCTTATGGACGCGATATTGCCACCGCCAGAGGCCGAAATGCACACCACCGCGCAGCAGCTCGGCCTGATATCCGGCTTCGCTGCCCAGGGCAATAATCCGTCCCTCGGGAACTGAGCCGGTGGCGGACCACAACTTTTCGACAATGCCCACTCGATCGTTCGGGATGTAGCGCAGTGTCAACCACGACACAAACAACAGCAAAAACACAAGAATGCCGAGCCACACACCGGCGATGAGCAAGCCATCAAGCTGCTGCCCCTGAGCCGCGAAGATGGCCACCGTACTGGGAACTCTTGCCAACATGAAACGTACCCCTAAATGACTCCGTGGCGGACATACGCAGGCGAACGCATGATATCGCCCCCCTGGCTGCGCGCACGGGTTTTCCCTCGTGCGCGAATCACCAAGCGAGCGGGCGAGTCGCCCGCGAAACGAGAAGGCCGGTCAGGCTACATGCTCGAGCGCGCCATCGGAGTGGTCAACACGCCAGAACACACGCGGGTCCGCTCGACGTCATACGCAAATGACGAGAGTGCCCTTTCAACTTCTGCCAGGCAAACGCCTCCTGGCTGGCCTACGAGGTTAGCTGTCGGGCTAGGGCTTGAAAGTGCCCTGGTTCGCAATTTAGCGACCCTGCGCCCCGTGAAGTTTGGCCGTCCGCGGCACCTTTTTTTTGTGCCCGCGCGCTTGGCCCTACTTCGCTTGGGTCCCCCGTTACCGCGTCTGGCGACGCGATACTCGGCTACACGATTGCCAAGTATATGAGCGCCCCGCGGGGCGCCAATCACCCGAATGTGGATTCCGCCGCAAGATGAAATGGCGCTTGAAGATTGGTACGATTGCGGCAGACCCCCGAGTGGAGGTCCCTCCGTTTGGATCGCAAGCAGGTTCTCGATTCTCAGCCGTTGCAAAGCACATTTGACTTCATGGCAAATTGCAAATCTCAATCAATACTGATTGCACTCGCACTCTGTTTCACAAGCGCGACGGTCGCGCTTTCGCGGCCGCCTAATATCGTGGTCGTCTTGACCGACGATCAAGGTTGGGGTGACCTGAGCATCCACGGAAATAAGAATCTCAGCACGCCCGCGGCGGATTCTCTGGCGCGCGACGGCGCGTTGTTCGAGCGGTTTTACGTTCAGCCGGTTTGTTCGCCGACGCGGGCCGAGTTCTTGACGGGGCGCTATCATCCGCGGGGCGGAGTGTTCAGCACCTCGACCGGCGGAGAACGCTTGGATCTTGACGAGCAGACCATTGCCGAGGTCTTCCGCGCGGCCGGTTATGCGACCGGTGCGTTCGGCAAATGGCACAACGGCACGCAATACCCGTACCATCCGCGCGGTCGCGGATTCGACGAATTCTACGGCTTCTGCTCGGGGCATTGGGGAGACTATTTTGATCCGCCGTTGGAGCACAACGGACGTCCGGTCCGCGGCGAGGGCTTTATCAGCGATGACCTGACGGACCACGCAATCACGTTCATCGAGGCCCAGCGCGCAGCGCCGTTTTTCTGTTATCTGGCGCTCAATACGCCGCACAGCCCCATGCAGGTTCCCGATCGGTTTTTCGAAAAGTTCAAACACGCCGAACTGCCGCTGCGACACGAAGCCTCGAAGAGCGAAGATCTGGAAATGACCCGGGCCGCTCTGGCCATGTGCGAGAACAACGATTGGAACCTCGCGCGGGTGCTGGCGAAACTCGATGATGCAAAGCTGGCCGACGACACGATCGTGGTCTTTTTTTGCGACAATGGGCCCAACAGCTGGCGCTGGAACGGCGGACTCAAAGGGCGCAAAGGCTCGACCGACGAAGGGGGCGTGCGCTCGCCGCTGCTGGTTCGTTGGCCAGGTCACTTTCGACCCGGCCTGCGCATCAGAACGCCGGCGGCGGCAATCGATCTACTGCCGACTTTGGCCGGGCTGGCCGGCATCGATCTCCGTACTCCCAAGCCGCTGGACGGTATCGATTTGTCCGGGTTGCTCCGCGGCGCGAACTCCGCGATCGCGCCGCGCTTGATCTTTTCTCACTGGAACGGGAAGGCCAGCGCGCGCGGCGAGCGCTTCCTGCTGGACGATCAGGGGCATCTCTTCGACCTGTCGCTCGATGTCGGTCAGAAACGAGCGGTCGACGGACAGCACCCCGAGGTCGCCAAGGCGATGGCCGCCGAGTTGGAATCTTGGAAGAACACCGTGCTGGCCGAGTTGGAGAAATCACCACGCCCCTTCACGGTGGGATATCGAGAGTTTCCGCTGACCGTGTTGCCGGCGCGCGACGGTATCCCGCACGGCGCGATCAAGCGCAGCGCCCGCGCGCCTAACTGTTCGTATTTCACCAACTGGACGCAGCGCGACGACCGCATCACGTGGGACATTTCGATCGCCACGGCGGCGCGCTATCGCGCGACGATTTTCTACACGTGTCCTGCTGCGGATATTGGCGCGACCGTGGAGCTACGTCTGGGAGATCAATCTGTTTCAGCAAAGATAGAAGCCCCGCACGACCCACCGCTGGTGGGAGCTGAACATGACCGCGTTCCGCGTGAGGGAGAATCGCTGGTCAAGGATTTTCGTCCGTTGATCCTTGGTGATTTTGAACTGCCCAGTGGTCGGGGAGAGTTGACGCTGCATGCCTTGGAGGTCCCCGGCAAAATGGTGGCCGACGTGCGCGGCGTGACGCTCGAGTTGCTCGAAAAGTGAGAGGGCAATTGCGTTGCCTGTGTCGGCGTGATTGAATCGTGGCAGATGCAGTTCCTCTTTTTACGCGGTTAAGGTTCGAGGCACACATGCAGAGCAACAGATCAGTTACTGCTCAATCCGTGGCGGTGCTTTCGGTCCTGCTGGGGGCTGCGATCCTGGCTAAATTCGCAAACACGGCGCAGGCGGCTGAATCGGCGCAGCGGCCGAATATCGTTCTTATCCTGGCCGACGACCTGGGGTGGTCAGATCTGGGTTGCTACGGGTCCGAGATTGCGACGCCGAATCTCGATCGTCTAGCAGCTGGTGGGATTCGCTTCACACAATTTTATAACGCGGCGCGCTGCTGCCCCACGCGGGCGGCGCTGCTGACCGGGCTCTATCCTCACGCGGCGGGCGTGGGGCACATGCTGCAGGACTGGCATCCTCCCAGCTACACACACAGCATTTTGCCCGAGACGGCCACGATCGCGCAACTCCTGCACCTGGCGGGATATCGCAACTATCACGTCGGCAAATGGCACGTCGGGGGCGCCGATCGCGGAGATCGGCCGAACCATCCCATGAATCGTGGGTTTGACCACGCGTACGGAACCGGCGGCGGCGGGGGATTCTTCAACCTGCAGCCGCTGTATGCGGATCGCGAATATGTGAAGCCGGGCGACAACTTCTATGCGACCGACGCCTTTACGGATAACGCCGTGGAATTCCTCGAGCGACACGGCAAGGAAGCCGCAGGAGAGCCCTTCTTCTTGCACTTGTGCTACACCGCCCCGCACTTTCCCTTGCACGCCAAACCTCAGGACATTGCCAAGTATCGCGGCCACTATCGCGAGGGCTGGGACAAGCTACGCGAACAGCGTTTCTCGCGGCAAAAGGAATTAGGCTTGTTGCCAGCCGAAACGAAACTGTCACGCCGTGACCCGATCGCCCAGGCCTGGGAGGAACTGTCCGAAGAAGAACGCGACGAATGGGATCTGCGCATGGCGGTCTACGCAGCAATGATCGACTGCATGGACCAAGGTGTGGGACGCGTCATGGAGGCGGTGGACCGGCTAGGCGTGCGCGACAACACTTTGGTGCTGTTTTTGTCCGACAATGGATCGAGCGCCGAAGCGCTCAATTCGTGGCCCAATCCAGAGCGCGGACATCAACCCGGCAAGCCGACAGGCTCTCCTGGCTCGCATCGCTGCCTGGAAATCGGTTGGGCCAGCGCGGCCAATACTCCGTTTCGCATGCACAAGATGTGGAACCATGAAGGTGGGATCTCGACACCGCTAGTGGCCTGTTGGCCGGCGGGTATCGCGGCACGCGGTGCGCTAACGAGCGAAGTGGGACATGTCATTGACCTGCTGCCGACGCTGCTGGAACTAGCGGGAGCTACTTATCCCGAGCAGCTTGGCGATCGCCGGCTGAAACCGCTGGCGGGCCAAAGCCTGGTAAAGGCGTTTGCCGGCGAGCGCGGCGCGCCGCGGACGTTGGCCTGGGAGCACGAAGGAAATCGCGCCGTCCGCGTGGGAGACTGGAAGCTGGTCGCCGAGTTCCGCCGCCCGTGGGAGCTATACGACCTGTCGAAGGATCGCGCGGAAACCGTCAACCTGGCCGAGCGCGAAACGGGCAAGGTGGCCGAATTAGCGGCCGCCTGGCAAGCGTGGGCGGACAGCGTGGGCGTGATTCCCTGGGAAGAACTGCCGGGGGCAAACTACAAACCCACAACCGGCTATCGCAAAAAGTCGGAACCTGTGTCGCCGTGATGGTCCACGAGAACGGATTTTCTTACCTCTACGGCCACGACCAACGGCGACGAGCGGGGCCGATGCTCGCGCGTTGCGACAGCATACGCTGCCGGTTATGCTTCGCCCGGGCTGATCGTTCCTGCCTAATGAGTGCGGTTCTCGACTTTATGAGGGGATGAAGATATGGCTGCTGATCGTCGTTGGTTGTGGGCTTTCCTGGTCGGGCTGTGGATGGCCAGCGGCACGACCGCTCGCGCCGACGAACCGGTGACCAAGGCGACGATCGATGGCCTTGGTCCCGGTTGGAAGGAACTGGGCGAAGCAGATTTCGTGAATGTCAATTGTGAGCCGACCACTTGGACGTGGAAAGACGGAGTCGCGCATTGCACGGGCCAGCCGGTGGGCGTGATCCGCACGCAACAGCAATACACCAATTTCGAATTAGTCGCCCAATGGCGTCATTTGAAATCGGCCGGAAACTCCGGAATCTTCGTGTGGACGATTCCCGCCTCGCTCGAGGGTTTGAAACCGGGCAGCTTGCCGCAAGGTATCGAGGTCCAGGTGCTCGACCACGGCTACAAGGAACAATACGAAAAGGATGGGAAGAAAAAGGCCGACTGGTTCACGACCAATGGCGATGTGTTTCGTGTCGGCCGAGCAAAGCTGAATCCGTTTCCGCCGATTTCCCCTGACGGCTCCCGCAGTTTTCCGCGCAAGGAACTGAGCAGAGGAATCAACGAGTGGAATCACTATTACGTCCGCGCCATCAATGGCGAAGTGCGCCTGTGGGTCAATGGCGAGGAAGTCTCGGGCGGGAACGGCGCTGACCCGCGTGTCGGGTACCTGTGTTTGGAATCGGAGGGCTCGCCCGTCGAATTCCGAAACGTGCGCCTTCGTGAGCTGCCCTAAGGGGCGCGACGAACACCGCTTTACAAGTGGATAATTCCCCGCGCCAGGGCGATCGTCACCGCATGCGTTCGGTCAGTGGCGTCAAGTTTGGCCAGGATATTCTGGATGTGCATTTTGACGGTGCCGCTGGCGGTACCCAATCGCGAGGCAATCTCCTTATTGGCCAAGCCTTGCGCCACGAGCGTGAGCACTTCCACTTCGCGCGGCGTGAGAACCACTTGTGGGAAGTAGCGGCTCAGGCGTTCCGAGACTTCGGTCGGCAACAGGCGCTCGCCCGCGTGCACGACGCGAATGGCATTGAGCACGTCGGTGTGTACCATTTCCTTGAGAAGGTAGCCGCGTATGCCGGCTTCCAGAGCGCGATAGATTTCCTGATCACCGTCAAAACTCGTGAGCGCGATGATTCGGGCCTCGGGGTATTCCTGGCGAATGCGCATCGTTGCCTCGATGCCATCGACGTCAGGCATACGCAAGTCCATCAACGTGACATCAGGCTGATGCTGGCGATAGAGATCAACGGCCTCGCGTCCATTGGGCGCTTCGGCGACGAGTTGAATGTCGGCCTCGTTCGCCAGAATCGAGGCGATACCCTTGCGC
>CAMFLN010000235.1 GCA_945957305.1 uncultured Planctomycetaceae bacterium
ACATGCGATACAACCGCATGGGTCATTCAGGCCTGAAGGTCAGCGCCATCGGCCTGGGCAATTGGAATACCGTGGGGGTGACGCGCGACAAACAGGAATTTATGCAGGTCCTGCACGCCGCGCGCGACGCAGGAGTCAATCTCCTCGATACGGCCGACACGTACGGCCTGGGCGTCGGCGAAACCGTCCTTGGGGAATTTCTGCAAGCGACCAACCGTGACGAATTCGTGGTCGCTACCAAGATGTTCTTTCCCATCTCGCAGGATCCGAATGACCGGGGCCTGTCGCGCAAGCACATTGTCTGCTCGGTCAATCGTTCTCTCCGGCATTTGCGGACCGAATACATCGATCTGTTGCAGTGTCATCGCTTTGACGAGCAGACGCCGCTCGAAGAGACTATCGCCGCGCTTGATGACCTGACACGGCAAGGCAAAATCCTCTACTGGGGAGTCAGTCGCTTTAGCGACCAACAATTGCTGGCGTGCCACGACATCGCCAAAAGCTTGGGCAGCGCCAGACCCATCAGCAATCAATATGTCTACAACTTGCTGGAACGACGCGTCGAGCAGACCGCTCTGCCCGTCTGTCAAACGCTGGGGATGGGGATCGTCGGGTACTCTCCCCTGGCGCAAGGTGTATTGACCGGAAAATACTTGCAGGCTCAGTGTCCCGCCGATTCGCGCGGCGCACGTCAGGAAACGCGCCGGGACATGTGGCAGTTGCAACCCGAGACCGAGCCGATCGTGCGGCGCTTGCAAGACGTGGCCCAGCGCCACGGCCTCGACCTGGCCACCATGGCGCTGGCCTGGTGCCTGCGCTTGCCCGGCGTGTCGGCTGTGCTGACCGGAGCCTCGACGCCAGCGCAAATTCAACACAATGCGCGAGCAGCCGATGTGCAACTCACGGCCGAGCTGCTCAACGATATCGAAGGGGCGCTGCGCCCCGCGAATGACGCTAAACCACTGCTTACCGGTAATCATTTGGCGGCCGCCCTGGCGGGCCAAGGGAGTCACTTGCCATGCAATTAGTCGAATATTGGATCGACAACCGCAAAGTCTCGTTTCAGCTCGACGGCACGACGGAAGCCGGGCCTGAAACCGTCCTGCTCGAAGCCGACGACAACGTCATTCGCGACTCGGGGTGGGACGACGTGGGTTACTGCGTCGCGCCGTTCTTGGCCGAAGAACACGTGCGGAAGATGTGTGCCGGCTTTACGCAGTTGATCCGCGGCGAGCTGGCCGCCGCGGGCATCAGCACCAACGACACCTTCCGGCTGGATATGTACCATCGGTTGGTCACGGACGAGCAACACGCAGAAATCGTCAAACGCACCCGCATTGGATTCGAGCGGCATCAATTTCCGCTCAGTATGGACCTGGTCTGCGAGAGGATCTCGCAAATCTGCAAGGCGCCGCTGACCATCGAGGGTGCAAAGTACTCGGGTCGTCCCTTCTTTCTGCGCATCGTGCGGCCGCAAAAACCGCAAGACAACAATCCGCCCCATCGCGACGTGTGGCTCGATCATCTTCGCGACGGTGTGAACCTGTACGTGCCGGTGGCCGGCAGCAACGAGCTGTCGTCACTGCCGATCTTGCCGGGCAGCCACAAATGGTCGGAAAGCGAGATCGAACGTTCCGTGAAAGGGGCGCGGATCCAGGGTTTGAATTACACCGTTCCGACGGTGACCCGCGCCCGGCAGCCAATCAAGTTGATTCGTCCCAATCCGGGGCGCCTCGAAGTCTTGGTGTTTTCGCCCTATCTGATCCACGGCGGCGCGGTGAACATGAACGAAGACATGACCCGCATCTCGCTCGAGATGCGCCTTTGGCGACGGTAGCACAGTAGCCGTATTGACGGGTTGCCACGACGGACAAAAGCGCTGTGCCATGCTTGCGGTCGCGTTAGCAAAGTATGGCACGCGGTTTGTCTCAATGGGCACGCAATGATTGGCCGTAGGGGCTTCGCGAAGTTCGGGTGAAGATCGAACGGGGACATGAAATGACCGATGCAAACACCAACCGCGTTGACGACAGCTCGCCGGGCGTGCGCGCGCATGCCGGCTGTCAACGCTGTGCCGTGCCTCGCCTGGCCGAGATCGCGCCCCAGGAGCCGGCCATCGACCTGTCGATCGTCATCCCGGTCTACAATTCGTCCGCCATCCTGCCAAAACTCGTAGCACGACTGCGGGCTGTGCTCGATCCGCTGGGCAAAACCTACGAGCTGGTCATGGTCGAAGATGGCGGCCCCGACGACTCGTGGCGCGTGCTGCAGGAATTGCAGCAGGCCGATCCGATACACATCGTGGCCGTGCAGTTGATGCGCAACTATGGCCAACACAACGCGTTGATGTGTGGTTTCCGGCACGCGCGCGGGGCGCTCATTGTCACGATGGACGATGATTTACAGCACCCGCCCGAGGAGATTCCCAAACTGCTGGCCACAATTACCGCGGGCGATTTGGACCTGGTCTACGGGGCCTACGACAAGAAGAAGCACCCGCTGCATAAGAACATGGGCTCGCTGGTCGTGAACATGTTCTTCCGCCGGGTATTTCGACTGCCGGTCAGCGTCACGGCCTTCCGCATCTTTCGCCGCGAATTGCTCGAAGCGATCTTGTCGTATGGGCTCCCCTTCACGTTCATCGACGGGCTGCTGGCCTGGAACACCCGGCGCATCAGCCGCGTGACGGTCGAACATCATCCGCGGGCTGAGGGACGCTCGGGCGACTCGCTCAGCAAGATGGTAACCCTGGCCCTCAACTTGTTCACAAACTTCTCGCTGCTGCCGTTGCAAGTCGTCACGCTGCTGGGCAGCCTGGCGGCCGTGTGCGGACTGCTGGCGGGAGCCTACTACCTGGTCCTGTACTTCACGTCGAATATCACGACGCCGGGTTACGCTTCGATCATCGTGTCGATTCTCACCCTCGGCGGATTGCAACTGCTCGGGCTTGGCATCATTGGCGAATACCTGGGCCGCTTGCACTTAAATGTCAACGGCAAGCCGCAATACCGCGAACGTCACGTTTTGGACCAGGCAGTCGAAGGTAAGCCGTCGCGACAATCCGCGCCGAATGCCGCCTGGCGCGCACGAGTCGGCTAATCGTATCACGCGGGCGACCAGCAAAGGATCGCGGAGCAGGGAGGTCGCACATGAACGGAGCACAACTGCAAGAGCGTGCTCGACTGATCGCGCTCGCTTGGGAGACTGAACACTTCGGTTTTCCCGTAGCGCGGCTTGCGGCTCAAGACCTCGACGACGACGCCGTGCAAAATGAACTCGAGCACGCATACCGGCAGAAGACGCGGCTGGTTGTCGTGATTTGTCCTCAGCCGCGATTTCTTCCCCAAGAGCTGCTGGCACGTTTCGCCGGTTCATTAACGGATCAGAAGGTGACTTTTGCGCGCGCACTCGGGGCCGATGTCGCAGCGGGTGTGGACGGCACGATCGGCGAGTTCACCGCTACTGAGCCGACCGCCGAGTTGATCGACTTGGCCGTCGCCTCGGGGGTTTACTCTCGCTTCAATGTAGATGTGCGGTTCCCGCGCCCCTTGTTTCTCGAAATGTATCGCATTTGGATCACACGCAGCGTACGACGCGAAATTGCCGACGTGGTGTTAATTGATCGCGATGAAAGCTGCCCTGGTGGAATCGCCGGCTTTATCACGCTCGCCGTATCAGCGGGCGTGGGCAAGATTGGCCTGATCGCCGTGGCGGAACAGGCGCGGGAGCGTGGCATTGGGCGGCGACTGATGGCAGCCAGTCATCGCTGGATGCTCGATCACGGGGCGCGCGAAACGCGCGTGGTCACCCAACTCACGAACAAGCCGGCCTGCGCCTTGTACGAACGCAGCGGCTATGCGATCTCTGCAGTCGAAAACTTCTACCACTTTTGGCCCTTGGCCGGTGCAGGTGACGCATGAAGCGCTTCACCGGCTGGTTTTGGCGCTGGCCGCACATTACTTCGACTCGCACCGGCACGACATTACGGCGCATGCGACTTTCCTCAGCGCGCTGGACGACGGTGCAAAGCGAGACGAAGGGGAACTCCGACGCGCGGACGTTCCATTGGTGGCTGGCCGTCGCGGCGTTTATCCTCGGCCCTGTCGCGATTGCCTCGCTACTGTTGGCGGTCTTTTGCGGCGGGGGACTGTGGGACTGCGCGCCGGTTTGGCACGACGAGGTGTGGTACTACAACGAGATCTCTGTCTTTCGCACTGCCGGTTGGCAGGGGGGCTACACCGTCAGCCATGAATGGCCCGCCAAAGTCGCGGCCGTTCGCTTCGGCTCGCACGGACCGTTTTTTCCGGCGCTGTATGGTGCGATCACGCGCTTCACGGGCTTGCCGCTCGCGGTTATTCCGTTGTTGAACGCCGGATTTCTGTTGCTGGCGAGCGCCTTCTGGGTCGCGTGTTGCCGGCCCACGATGCGGCAAGCCGCGCTTGCTGCGTTTCTGATGGTCACGTTCTGGCCGCTGATGCTGTATGTGCCCACTTCCATGCAAGAGGTCTTACACCTGGCGATCGGCATCGCGCTGGCAGGCTTGACGGTTCAACTGATTCGCCGGCCGCGGAATCGCTTCGTCCTCGGCGCAGCCTTGATCTTGGTCGTCGCGGCGTCACAGTTGCGGGTGACCTGGTCGTTAGTCATCGTTCCGCTTTTGTGGGTAGCCTATCGTCCGCGCACAGGACGCCAGTGGCTGCTGGTGCTGGGTACCGCGTGCCTGCTGATTGGCGGCTTGTTTCTGGAAAGCATGCTGACCACGGCCCCTTACCCCAACTTTGTCGCGGACCTGACCGCGCGTGCAAAAGAATCTCCGCTGGCCGCGCTCGGCATGGTCACGGTCCACGCATTAAAAGGTGTCGTCCGTTACTTCGGTCCGACCAAAGACACCTTGGTACAGGTGGGTATGCGCTATCAGACGCTCATGATCGTGGGAGCCGCTGTTTATTTTCTGCGGCATCCACCGCGCGTCTCCTGCGACCGTGAATCGGCCGGCGCGACAGATACGAACACTGTCTGCGGCTTTGTTTTGTTGAACCTGGCCTGCGTCGTCGGTTTTGTCATGGTGTTGTACGACGTTTTCGACTGGCGCGACTATCGCGTCGTGGCGCCGCATCTTCTGCTGGCGCTACTGGTGCTGGTGGGTTGCGACGTGCAAGGCTGGATGCGCGGATACGCGACGGTCGCCGTGTTGCTCGCGGCGTTCGCCATTCCGCAATTCGTCAAATTCCACCGGCCACGCGTCGAGTTCGCAGCCAGCACGGTCGCGCAGTTCTCGCAACAGGTCGCGGGCGCAATCGAGTATCAGCCAGGCGGCAGTGGTTGGGACAACACGCTGCTGATTGATATCGATCCGCTGAAATCGCCGCTGTTGGCAGGTTTGCCCGGCGGGATCGGCGTCTCGGTGGTCAACTACTGGGACCGCCAAGCCTGGCCCCCGCAGTCGAAGTATGTGCTCCTCTCTAAGGAACTTGCCGCACGGCTCGGCATTCCGCCCACAATGCACAAAGTTGCCCACACCGAGCTGGGAGACGTTTACGTGCAGGATCGTCCGCTAGTTCGCTGAAGCAGCGAGGTTCTCTCCGTAGCGCCGTGCAGTGCACGGCGGCTAAATGCCTCGGCGGTGCGGTCCCGCGCTCCAGGATCGTCCAACTACTGACTACTGACTACCAACTACTGTCTACTATCTTCAGCTATTGAGCGAAGACCGGCTGGACCCAGTAGTTGCTCGATTGGTAGGTCGAAGTCGGGAAGGCGCTGTTGCCGTAGACATAAACGCCGCCATTGGCCGCGACTTGCAACGGGCCATTGATGTACGACGACGTGAAGTACGATCGGCTCACCGAGTAGTGTCCCGCGTCGGTATGGTAGCTGGCAACGTAGGTGGTGCCGGCGGTAATCGCCACAGGCGTTGCAAAGTTCACTTGCTGCCAGCCGCTGGCCGTTTCGCTGGTAAAGGTCGCCGTGGCCAGCAACTGGCCGGTACTCGACCACAGGTTCGCGATGTGCGTTC
>CAMFLN010000236.1 GCA_945957305.1 uncultured Planctomycetaceae bacterium
GACCGTCGGGCGAAAGCGTCGTGGGCACTTCCGCGATGCGCAACTTATAGAGCGTCGCTTTCACGACCATTTCGCTGGCGAACTCCATCCCGGTTGTGCGCAGGTCGAGACGCGTGATGGCGTCTTTGCTAAACCCGCGCAGGCCGCACTGAAAGTCTCCGCACGAACTATGAAAGAACAACCGGCCGATTCCGGTCAAAACTGGATTGCCAAAGTAGTAGTGCAGCTTGGGCATCGCGCCGGGCTTGATTCCGCCCTGGAACCGATTGCCCATGACGAACTCGTACCCCTCGCGCAGCTTGACCAGAAATGTATTGATATCGGTGAAGTCGTAGCTGTCGTCTGCATCACCCATGATGACGTACTTGCCGCGGGCGGCGACGATCCCGCCCATCAATGCGCTGCCGTAACCCTTTTGATTCACGACAACCACGCGTGCACCGGCCGCCGTGGCAATCGCTTGCGAACCATCCGTACTACCATTATCCGCCACCAACACCTCGCCCGAGATGTTGTGCTTCTGCATGGCCGATAGCGCTTTTTGAATGCACGTCGCCAGCGTTTCTGCCTCATTCAAACAAGGCATAACCACCGACAGTTCGACAGCACCGGCGCCCGGGTCGTCGTACGCCTGTGCGGTTGCGGCGAATGTATTCGCAGGGGACGTCATTGGGTCCTCTGAAAGCATGTCAAAGACATGTCGCTAAACGACGTGTCGACGAGCACTACGGAATTGTTAATGCAGCGCTCCGCCGGGAGCGGCTGTCGGGCCTTGGACCGACCGAGTTCTATCTTAATCGCGTGTGGCGGCGCCGCAGCGCGCAAATTTCGGCCGTGACATCCCCTACGACCCGCACGATCAGTCGGGGGGCGTTGCCGCGACAGTTCCGGCCCGACGCATTTCCTCGGCTTGGGCCTCGGGCATTGGCAGCAACTCGGTCGGCGGGCCGTCGAGGGCGCGAGCCACATCTTCGTCTGACAAGCGATAAACGAGGATCGAGTAACCAATCTGTTCATCGGGCTCGCGGGCACGCAAGAAACTGGCCAGTCGGCTGAAGCGCAAAGTGTCGTAAGCCCAGCAGGCGAGGTTCCACTGCTGCTCGGACATACCGGCGATCGGCACGGCGTCCACCGCTTTCCCCGCTTGGCGAGCTGTGTCGGCATTGGCGCGATAGGCTGCAATCAAGGGACGCAGCTGTTGGTACTGCTGCTCATAAGATTCGTTCCAACGACCCGAGTACGGCAGCAGCACAGCTTGCAGCATGGTCGCACTGACGAGGTAAGTGCCACCGGTCAACGGAGCGGGAACATGCGGCTGCCAGCGGAAAGGATACGAAGTCAGATATTCTGCCTGGACGCCGTAGTACTCGACCGGCGGTCCGCCAAAGAACGAAAAATAGAGCCGGCTGCGGTCTTTCGTATCGTCCCGGTGTGCGTCCAACCAGGGCTTCACCCGTTTCAGATCCTGGCTCCAGTCGAGCGAACTATCGACGAGATGACGGTACGCCTGACGAGGGCCTCCCGACGGCAAGTTGAAATAGGGCAGGTAATCGGGCCACCAAAGCAGCATCTCAACGACTGTAATTGCGAGCGCACAAGCGCTGACTCCACGCATGACTTGCACCGGCAACCTGGTGTGCCCTGCCGGAGCGTGCGTTGACAGTTCGACCGAGCTAGGCGCCGGGGGCTGAAACCACCACGCCACGGCTCCCGTCAAGATGAACAGCGGAGGATACGTCGGCAGCAGGTAGCGATGGCCGGCGTCCATGTGGTTCGCCAGCGTGAAGCCCCAATAAACGACGAACAGGATAACGAGCGGTGCCAGATTGTAAAAAAGCCCCTGGTTTCCCGGCTGATGCTGCGATTCCAAGTTTGCCGCTGCGGAGCGATAAAACCACACGGCAAGCACCGCCGCGGCGAGCAACACGAAAAACTCGACTGGCGTTTTGGCGACAAAACAATAGGGGTAGAAACCAAGCCAACCAAAACGGCGAAACTCGCCATGGAAAAAGGCGTTGCACCCTTCCGAATAGTGCATGACATGCGAAAAGCCGAACAAATAGGCCTCGGGTAGCAAGTGATACTCGCGCGCGAGGTCGACCGCCCGATTCGCAATTGGCACGTGGAACTCAACTTCATGCCAGGGAGGGGAAGCATTTTCTGGATTCAGCGCCGGGTTCATCATCTCGTAGCGAAATCCATAAGACGCCCAGATCGACAGGGCGACGCCCACGATCAAAAGCGGCACTAGACCAACAAACACCGCCAGTTGGGCCGCGCGTCCCTGGACCACTCTCCTTCCGCGCCCCATAGGAAGTGGCGCTGGGTTCACGAGCCGCACGGCCATTAACAGCAGCCCCATGGGCACAATCGCCGGCGCGGAAAACTTGGACAAAAACAAGACAGAAAGCCCGAGCCAACTCGCCAGCAACGTGCCGAAAGAAACGCGGTGGAACAACATCCACAGGGCGCCTATCGCGGCGGTAAAGCCAAGGGCATTGGCCATGTCGGTCGTGGCCAGAAAACCATGCGTGAGCGTGGCATTGGAAAAGACGTAGAGCGTGAGGCTGAAAAGGCCACCGAGTGTGCCGAAGAGCCGACGGGACCAGAGATACACTAGGCCCCCCAGGGTCACCCCCAGCAGGGCTGTCATCGTCCGCGCGCGCAGCAGCAAGGAATCCGCATCGTTGCCTGAGCCGTAGACGAACAGGTCGCCGAAATCCCACTGCCGCATCTCGCGCCAGGCGGCGGCATCGACCGAGGGAAAGTGGTAGCCCAACAGCCACAGCGGCAAGCCGCACAGGCGCTGCGGCCAGTTGCCGTTGTTGGGTTGCATGCGGTAGTCGTTGTGAACCCAATAACTGACACCACCGGCAAGATGCGCACCTTCGTCACCGACTTGCGACATCTGCCGCGATGCGCTTAGGCCAAGGATTACATAACTGGCCAGCAGTACGACAACGGCAACCGGCGCCCAACGCATGAGTCCGCTGCTCTCAGAAGATGTCCGGCCTTGCCTGGCAACGTGCCAACCACATCGTAATCGGCCGCGCAAGGACCGGCAACGCCGTGAAACGCGCCGCTTCTCGCGTTTCACAATCCCGATTAACCTGGAACACAAGCCAACCGCGCAAGCGCACCGGCAATCGGCGACACTGCATTCCTCCTGGACTTTGAAATGGCCGCCAAATGGCCTTTGGCTTCGATCGGCAAGGCGCACGGCGCCTTCGTTCATTCGCGCCGGGTGCGGATGATCGCCCACCATTTTGCCGCGTTGTTGCCGCCGAACCATGCGGTGCTCGACGTGGGCTGTGGTGACGGACAAGTGGCGTCACTGCTCGTCGCAGCGCGGCCCGATGCACACGTCAGCGGCGTAGACGTGCTCGTTCGCGCAGAGACGCGTATCCCAGTCACTGAGTTCGATGGGCACCACTTGCCCTTTGCCGACAAGTCCTTTGATACGGTGCTCTTTTCGGATGTGTTGCATCATACGGAATCGCCTGGAGAGCTTCTGGCCGAGGCGCAGCGCGTCGCCCGGCATTGCGTGCTGATCAAGGATCACGTCGTGACTGGCTTTCTCGCCCGACCGACGCTTCGCTTCATGGACTGGGTGGGCAACGCCCCGCACCAGGTCGCGCTTCCCTACAATTATCAGACGCAAGCGCAATGGGATGCGCTATTCGAAGAGTGCGGCCTCAGGCAGCGAGCCCTGCTGCGCCGACTGGGCTTGTACCCGGCGTGGGCCGATCCGCTCTTCGGCCGCTCGCTGCATTTCATTGGGCTCTATGACGTGACGCGTCAGTAAATGCCGTTGCGTTTGGCTGACGAACTACTCTCCCCACCGCCAGTTGCGGATTTCTGGCAGGTCTTCGCCGTAAGTGCGGATGTAGCGTTTGTGTTCGATCAGTTTGTCGCGGCAGAATTGCTTGACGTACGCCCCCTTGTCCCCCAACTGCGGCAGCCGATCGACGGCGTCCATCACCAGGTGAAAGCGATCCAGTTCGTTCAGAACTGGCATGTCGAACGGAGTGGTGATGGTTCCCTCTTCCTTGTAGCCACGCACGTGGAAGTTGTCATGATTCGTGCGCCGGTAAGTCAGCCGGTGAATCAACCAGGGATAGCCGTGATAGGCGAAGATCACGGGCTTGTCGTGCGTGAAGAACGAATCGAAATCCTTGTCCAGCAGCCCATGCGGGTGCTCCGTTGAAGGCTGCAGCTTCATCAAGTCGACGACGTTAACCATACGAATCTTCAGCTCAGGCAGATGTTCGCGGAGCAGCTTGATGGCCGCCAGTGTTTCCAGAGTTGGGACATCGCCGGCGGCCGCCATCACCAGGTCGGGATCGGCGCCGTTATCGTTGCTGGCCCACTCCCAAATACTGATTCCGCCTGTGCAATGCTTGACGGCTTCATCCATCGTCAGCCATTGGGGCGCGGGGTGCTTGCCAGCCACGACGATGTTGACGTAGTGCCTGCTCCGCAAGCAATGTTCCATGACCGACAACAGGCAATTCGCGTCTGGTGGAAGATAAACGCGTACGACTTCGGCTTTCTTGTTCATCGCCACGTCGATGAAGCCGGGGTCCTGGTGAGTAAAACCGTTATGGTCCTGCCGCCAGACGTGTGAGGCCAGCAAGATATTCAGCGATGCAATTGGCCGCCGCCAGGAGATGCCACGCGTCACTTGCAGCCACTTGGCATGCTGGTTGAACATCGAATCAATGATGTGGATGAACGCTTCGTACGAGTTGAACAAGCCATGCCGGCCGGTCAGCAGGTACCCTTCGAGCCAACCTTCGCATTGGTGCTCGCTGAGAATTTCGACCACCCGGCCGTCCAGCGCCAGATGATCATCGATCGCAATGGTTTCGGCGTCCCATTGCCGCTCGGTAACCTGAAAGACGTCCCCCAGCCGATTGGACATCGTTTCGTCGGGACCGAAGATCCGAAAATTACGCGTGCCGGCATTTAACTTGATAACGTCACGCAAGAACGTCCCCAGGACGCGCGTGTCCTCGCCGTCAATGGCGCCGGGCGCCGGCAGCTGCAGTGCGTACTTCGTAAAGTCAGGCAGCTGCAGATCCTTGAGCAACAAACCCCCGTTGGCGTGCGGATTGGCCCCCATGCGCCGCAAGCCGCGCGGCGCCAACTCGGCCAACTCGGCCTGCAATTTCCCTTCCTCATCGAACAACTCTTCCGGTCGATAACTGCGCAACCAGGTACCGAGTTGTTCGAGATGTTGCGGATTATGCCGCGGATTCGACAACGGCACCTGGTGCGCGCGGAATGTTCCCTCGACCGGCAATCCATCGACCACCTTCGGGCCGGTCCAGCCCTTGGGCGTCTGCAAAACGATCATCGGCCAGCGCGGCCGCGCCGTCGCCGAATTTGCGCGCGCCGCGTGTTGAATGGCGGCGATATCGTCGAAGATCTTGTCGAGCGTCGAGGCCATCAACGCGTGCATCTCCGCGGGGTCATCGCCGCAGACAAAATACGGTTCATAGCCGTATCCGCGCATTAACGAGGCTAGTTCCTCCTGACCGATCCGCGCGAGCACGGTGGGGTTGCTGATCTTGTAACCGTTGAGATGCAAAATCGGCAGCACGGCGCCGTCGGTCGCCGGGTTGAGGAACTTGTTGCCATGCCAGCCCGTTGCGAGCGGACCTGTCTCGGCCTCACCATCGCCGACGACGCAAGCCACGACGAGTTGCGGATTATCAAACACGGCGCCAAAGGCATGGCTCAGGCTATACCCCAGCTCTCCCCCTTCGTGAATCGAGCCCGGTGTTTCGGGAGCGACATGGCTGGGAATACCGCCGGGAAAGGAGAATTGCTTGAAGAGATGCTTCAGCCCGTCTGCGGATTGCGGGATATGGGGGTACAACTCGCTGTAGGTGCCTTCCAGGTACGTATTCGCCACGAGCGCTGGCCCGCCGTGTCCTGGTCCGGAGATGTAAATCTGTCTCTTATACACA
>CAMFLN010000237.1 GCA_945957305.1 uncultured Planctomycetaceae bacterium
GTCGAGGGGCATCGGCGTAACGAGGGCCAGTGATTCCAAAGACGGCGGCAGCTGGCCGCTAGGGCCGGTTGCGTAGGCACGGAGTGCCTCGACACACTGTAGCAGCGCCGCTTCGCGATCGCGCGTTTGCATCAGCAGAAATTGAGCGTTAATGCGGGGAACGAGCGTCAGCAAGGGATTGCTCGTCTTCGCACCCCAGAGCCGGTTGAGGCTCTTGTCTAACCCGGCTGCAGCCTGCCAATATGGCACTCCGGCCCACTTGTACAATTCATCAATTTCGCGGCGGTACTCGGCGACCATAAACTGCAGGACCGCGGTGGCCGCGGGCAATTCCGCCTCGCTTGGTTTTTGGCCGCCACGGCTTGCAAATTCTTTCGCCTGTGATTGCGTTTGGTGCATGTAGCCTGCTGCGGCCTTGCGGGCCGCGGGGCCATCAAGGTTCTGCAGCCGCTGCCACAATTGTTCCATGACTCGCTCCGCTTGCTGCGCCGTCAAATCTTCCGGCCGGCGAAGTTGCGGGAATGTGAAATATACAGCAGAGTCCTCGACTTCCAGGAGATGCCGAGGGTCGTGAAACGGACGTGGCAAGTTGGCCAGCGCCCAATACAAGTTGGGGGAGTCCTTAGCCTCGACCCACTCGCGGAGCCGGTCGTAGAGCGCCTTTTCGATGCCGTCGCTGTCCGAGGATGCCATGGCATGCAGGAATAGAGCATCCGTGCTGTAAGTCCGGGCAAGCGCGAAGCCCGTTTGCAGAGATCGCAGCGCATCATCATAGCGACCTGCGCGGATTTCCAGGCGGGTGCGTAGTGCCAACAAGCGCCCCAGCAGGCGGCCATTCCGCACATATCCCACGCTGATCGCCAGTCCCTGCTCGCGGATCGGATCATCCCACTGGCAATACGAACGGCGGGCAGCGACATCAAGCAATCGCAAGGCTTGCTCAAATCGGGCCACGTACGCCCCCGCCTCCTCGATCGAAAGCTGATCCACGGGCGCCGTCAAGTATTTCTCGACGGTGTCAAAATCAACTTCAGCCCCCGCCGGAAAGGCGGCAAGATAGACCGTCGCGGCGTTCCCCGGACTCTGCTCAGCCACGGGGGGCAACAGCCGGTACTTGAGCGCGGGCACCGGTAGTGGCGCAGGTGAAACGGTCAACCGGACTTCCGGCTTCCACTCCAGTTGTACCTTCTGCCCGCAGGCATCTTCCGTGTCAATTGCGAGTTGGACAAGCAAACTTGCCAAGCAAATTGCGATGCACGACGCCTTCATGCCTCTCTCCACAACGTTTTTTTTCGGCAACTTTTTCAATATTCAGCTGCTTCGCCGATCGAGAACGCCTCGAGGAGCGTCATTCGACGCTGGGCAATCGGCGAAGCATTCCATCTCTCACTTATGACGCCGCCGAGCAGGCAATTTTTCATCCTTTGTCAGGATTTTTGAACCAGCCGGATCGACAAAGTCAGCCCGAGAGGCCAGAAATGACTGCGCGTGTTAAAATCCCGCGGGACGCCAGCAACCCTTCTGACGGGATGACGCAATGTCCGTGCGGAATTGCGATTTATTGTTCCGGCCGCGGAGTGTGGCCGTGATCGGCGCAAGCCATCGGCCTCACAGCGTGGGCCATGTGCTCACCCATAACCTGGTTGCCGATGGCTTTGCCGGTCCGATCTACGCTGTGCATCCGCATCATGAGTCAATCGACGGTTTGCACGTCTATCGGCGCATCGCCGACCTGCCGGAATTGCCGGACCTGGCACTGATTGCGATTCCCGCCCCGGCGGTGCCGGCGATGATCGATGAATTGGGCGCCGCGGGAGTCCGCGCGGCGGTGATCATCTCGTCGGGGTTTCGCGAGGCGGGGGAAGTAGGCGCCACGCCGCAGCGCAAATTGGTAGAAGCTTCACGGCGCTACGAAGGGTTTCGTATCCTGGGACCCAATTGCTTGGGCTTTGTATTACCCCGTCTGAAGCTTAACGCCAGCTTCACCACCGGCCTTCCTCCCGCAGGGCGGATCGCCTTCGTTTCGCAATCCGGAGCGCTCTGTTCGGCAGTGCTCGACTGGGCACAAAGCGCGGGACGCGGTTTTTCCTACTTCATTTCGCTCGGCAACATGTTGGACGTCGATTTCGCCGACGTCATCGATTTCCTGGCCGACGATGAAGATACCGACGCCCTGGTGGTGTACGTCGAAGCCATCGAGCGTGCCCGCGATTTCGTCTCGGCCGCCCGGGCTTGCACGCGGCGCAAGCCAATCGTGATCTACAAGGCAGGACGCAATGCCGTCGAAGCGGAAACCGTAGCAGCGCATACCGGCGCGCGGACCGGTTCCGATGCCGCTTATGAGGCCGCGTTTCGCCGTGCGGCGCTGGTGCGCGTTTTCGATAGCAATCAACTGTTCGGCGCCGCCGAGCTGCTGACGCACGGCCGTCCTCCGGCCGGTCCCCAGTTGGCCATCGTCACCAATGCCGGAGGGCCCGGCGTGATGGCGGCCGATGCGCTGATCAAAGGAGGTGGTCAGATTGCGGATCTTACGGCACAGACGATCGCCGCGCTCGACGAGATTCTGCCGACGAGCTGGTCGCACCGGAATCCGGTAAACGTTCGTGGCGAAGCGGGGCCGGAAAAGTTCGCAGCCGCATGCGCAACCGCGCTGGCAGACAATCAAGTCGACGCCTTGTTGGCAATTCTGACGCCGCAAGCCCTCACGCGCTCGGCCGAGACAGCCGCGGCCTTGGCCGCCGTGATCGCCAAGCAAGGGAAGCTGGTTCTCGCCTGCTGGATGGGCCAGCACAACGTGCAAGCGGGGCGCGAATTGCTTTCGCAACACAATGTGCCCACGTTCGACACACCCGAAGAAGCGGCCCGCGCGTTTACACAACTGGTGCGCTATACGCGCGATCTGGAAGTGCTGTATCAAGCACCACGGGCAATTGCCCTGCACTTCCCCGCCACCAGCGACGAGCGGCGCAACATTCTCGACAAGTTGCTCACGGGGCGATCAGGCCAACTCGATGCCGCGACGACGCGCGCGCTGCTCGACCTGTACGAGATTACCCGCGCCCCAGGCGGAGCAGCGCGCACGCCGTCTGCCGGAATTCACGGCGAAGAGCAGGTCGAATTCGTCATCCGCTGTCAACGCGACCAGGTCTTCGGCCCCCTGATCTCGATCGCTTTAGGGGGCATCGCCGAGGGACTTCTACATGATGAAAGTTTCGAGCTGCCGCCGCTCTCGGTCGAGCGAGTTGTCGAACTGTTGCTGCGCGTGTCAGCGTTGGTCAGCGAATGCGCGGAGATCGAACAGCTGGAGTTTGCCCCCTTGCTGGTGACCGCGCAAAGCGCGAGCGTCGGTGGAGCCCAGATCACGCTCAGACCGGAAGGAGGTGATAACAACGACCTGCGTTCGTTTAGCCATTTGTCGATTGCGCCCTATCCTGATCGGCTCGCGCGGACGGTGACATTAAAGGACCGTTCGTCGGTTGTGTTGCGGCCAATACGCCCGGACGACACGGAGCTGTGGCACGAGATGCTGGACGCGGCGAGTGAGCGATCGATCCTGTTTCGCTTTCGTTCGCTGTTTCGCCAGGTCGTGCATCGCCAGGCAGCCCGCTATTGCTTTATCGACTATGACCGCGAAATGGCCTTTGTCGCCGAAGCCATGGTTGACGGTCGCCCGCGGCTGGTCGGCGTGGGGCGGCTCGTTTCAGATAATTCGCGAGAAAACGCCGAGTTTGGCATTTTGGTCATCGACGCCTGGCAAGGGCGCGGACTGGGTGGTGTGCTGCTGGATGCCTGCCTGGATTATGCACAGGCCGCCAAGTACATCCACATCTACGCGCAGACCAGCTGGGACAATGAGCGCATGATCCGCTTGTTCCGCCAGCGCGGATTTCACATCGAGCGTTATCCCGACGATCCGACAACCTTGCGCGCTACGCGCCCCGCCAAGGCCGACTGATGCTCGGCATCCTCGCCGATTCCCGGGGAAGCGATCTGGCTTCGCCACCCGGAACGTAGCAACCGCCGCGCGGCACGGCTACCATAGTCAGGCCGCGAGCGTCGGGACGGCGCTCGCAAGGGGTCGAAGGGAAGAATCACTGGGGGGGTGCGCTCCGCAATGGCTGATAATACGCTTCACGATCCCGACGCGCTCGACGAGGCCAACATCGCCGATCCGCCGCACAGTCTGTGGTCGGCATTTCGCAAGATCGGCCCTGGTATCATCCTGGCCGGCAGCATCATCGGCTCGGGCGAGTTGCTGCTGACCACGGCCCTGGGTGCGAAGTACGGCTTCGTCTTCTTGTGGCTGATTCTCTTTAGCTGTGTGATCAAAGTCTTCGTGCAAATCGAGCTGGGGCGCTACTCGCTCTCCTCAGGCTTGCCGACGTTGACGGCGCTCGATCGACTGCCAGGGCCGCGCTTCGGCGCACATTGGCTCGTGTGGTGGTGGTTCATCATGCTCTTAATCACCGTGTTCCAATTGGGCGCCATGGTCGGCGGCGTAGGTCAGGCCATGAACCTGGCTTTCCCGCGAGTCTCCGTGCAATTGGCCGAAGGTTGCGAGTCCTGGGCGCCGCGACTGGCCGAAACGATTCGCACCAAGCCCGAACATCCGTGGGCCATCGTCACGGCCATCGCGGCGATCGTGTTGCTGTTGAGCGGCGGCTACAAACGCATCGAACGCGTGACGACGGTGCTCGTCGCAGGCGTCACGCTGGTCACAGTCGCCTGCGTGGCGCTACTGCCCGGCATGGGCTATCCGGTCGGCTGGAGTGATATTCAGCAGGGATTTTCCTTCGAAGTATTGGCGCTGCCGGCGGTGGCGATCGCCGCCGCGTTCAGCACCTTCGGCATTACCGGAGTCGGCGCTTCGGAGCTGTACGCCTATCCCTACTGGTGTTTGGAGAAAGGGTACGCCCGCTTCACGGGGCCCTGCACGGCGTCGCCCGATTGGGTGCGTCGCGCCCGGGGCTGGATGCGCGTGATGTATCTCGACTCCTGGTTCAGCATGGTGGTCTTCACCGTGGCCACGGTGTCGTTCTACGTCCTCGGCGCGACGGTCTTGCACCGGCAGGGTCTGGTCCCCGAGAAGTCGCAAATGATCGAAACGCTGTCGAACATGTATGTGCCGACGTTCGGGCCGTGGACCAAGATCGTATTCTTGATCGGCGTCTGGGCTGTGCTGTTCAAGACGCTGTACGTCGCTTCGGCGTCGAATAGCCGCCTTACGGCCGACTTTCTCAGCCTCGCCGGCTTTACACACTACGAGACCGATGCCGATCGCGATCGCTGGATCCGCCGCTGCTGCATCGGCTACCCGGCACTGGGCATGCTCTTTTATCTCTGGTGGCGCGATCCGAAAGGGATGGTGATCCTGGGCGGCTTCGTACAGGCGGCGACTTTGCCGATCATTGCCGGCGCGACGATGTATTTGCGTTATCGCCGTACGGACCCGCGCATCGCCCCCTCGAAACTGTGGGACGCGTGCCTGTGGATCGCTTTCGCCACGATCAGTGCCGTGGCGCTGTACGCCGTGCCGTACTGGGTGCTGTACGACTTCTGGCCGGCGGTATCAGCATGGTTCGCACCCGTCGCGTGACCCTGGGCTTATGCATGATTACGCGGGGACGCCAGTGCGATTGCAATAACTATCTGTATCCCCTTATTTTATCCACGGTTATACAATCGCCGTGGATTTTCACTTCGAAGATCGTCATCCATCCCAAAAGGGCTGGCATTAACCCAATAGTGTGACTGCCGTGAAACTCTATCCACAGTGGCGTGTCCTCGGGGAGACCACTGACACTGAAGGATCCGACAGTCTTACCGAAAGCATTGCTATTTGGATCGCCGAGAACCACGAAGCCAGTGCGATTCTCTACTGGCCAAGTTCCGCACCACAAGTCTAATTTCCTTGCAGGGTCGAAGACCGTAATGGAGGC
The DNA here is from genome assembly GCA_945957305.1 of uncultured Planctomycetaceae bacterium. Lineage (GTDB taxonomy): Bacteria > Planctomycetota > Planctomycetia > Pirellulales > JACPPG01 > JACPPG01. Next base: position 5,940 of record CAMFLN010000237.1, read on the forward strand.
GAGTCGCGCATC
>CAMFLN010000238.1 GCA_945957305.1 uncultured Planctomycetaceae bacterium
GTCGGGGCACACGAAGTCATCATCGAGTCCCCGCAGCACCTGCTCAGCACCGCCGACCTCAGCGAAGAAAACTTGCGCGAAGTGTTTTGGGCCTACCGCGATCGGCTGATCGACTTGAAGAAGGATCGCCGGTTGGTGTACGGCATGATCTTCAAGAATGTCGGCGAAGCGGCAGGCGCGTCGCTGGAACATACGCACAGCCAGCTGATCGTCACGCCGATTGTGCCGATCAGCGTGCGCGAAGAGATGCTGGGGAGCCAGGAGTTCTACAAGTTCCGCGGACGCTGCGTGTACTGCGACATGATCCAGCAAGAGCTGGCGACCGAAAAGCGGATCGCGGTCGATACGCCCGGGTTTGTCGCGTTCTGCCCCTTCGCCAGCCGGTTCCCCTTCGAAACCTGGATCGTGCCCAAGACGCACTCGAGCCATTACGAAAATCTCGCTAAGAATAGCGTAGAAGATTTGGCGCGCATCATGAAGCAAGTCATGGTCAAAATCGAAACCGCGCTCGATCGGCCGGCCTACAATTACATCTTGCACACCGGCCCCTTTGACACGCCGGAGGTCAATCACTATCACTGGCACATTGAGATCATTCCACGCCTGACCAAGACCGCGGGCTTCGAATGGGGCACCGGTTTTTACATCAATCCTGTTCCGCCCGAGGAGGCCGCGGCGTTCCTACGTGAAGTCGAGGTCGACGTACACGAGCCACGGACTCTGCCGATCCGGGAGACTGGGTAAGCCGCTAGCACCCCCGTGAAAAACCGGGCGCGTAAATTCGCGCCGTTTCTGGCCCCCTCGAGCAGTCGATAAACATATGGTGACAACTTTTCGCCCTTGAGCACTCGCCACTTCGCACCCGTGTCTGCTAGCTTGGCGCGTCGCAATTGAGCACGCATTCAATCAAAGCCTTTCGCTTCTCATTCTGCCGCAACTATGCCACACACGATTCGCCTGGCTCTGGTCCTGCACAATCATCAGCCGATCGGCAACTTCGACGGCGTCATGGAGCAGGCTTACCAGGACAGCTACCAGCCGTTTCTCGAAGTCTTCCGCCGTTTTCCGTCGCTAAAAATCTGCCTGCACACCAGCGGGTCGCTCATGGAATGGTTGGCGGCGCGCCATCCGGAATACCTGGATGAACTGGCCGAACTCGTGGCCCAAGGGCAAATCGAGATCATCGGCGGCGCGTTCTACGAACCGATCCTGGCGATGCTGCCACGTCGCGACCGCATCGGCCAGATCCGAGCCTACACGCAATGGCTCGAAGCCCGCCTGCGATGCAAGATCCGCGGCATGTGGATTCCCGAGCGTGTCTGGGAGCCGACGATGGTCAGCGACCTGGCCGACGCCGAGATCCAGTACACGGTCCTCGACGACTTCCATTTCCGCAACGCGGGGCTGGCACCCGACGTCCTGGACGGCTACTTCATTAGCGAAAACGATGGTCAGATCCTGGCCATCTTCCCCGGCAGCGAGCGGCTCCGCTATACGATTCCCTTCGCCGCTCCCGAAGCCACGATCGACTATCTGCGTGGTATCGCCGAGCGCCGGCCCGAGGCGGTCGTGGTTTTTGGCGACGACGGCGAGAAGTTCGGCACCTGGCCGGACACCAAGCGGCATGTGTACGACGATGGTTGGCTATCCCGCTTTTTCGAGGCGCTCGTGGCCAACGAAAGCTGGATCAAGACGACCACGTTGGCCGAGGCCGTCGACAACGTGCCGCCCAACGGCAAGATCTATCTGCCGGACAGCAGCTATCGCGAAATGACCGAATGGGCCCTGCCCACGGCGCAATTACTCGAATACGAACGCATGCGCCACGACATGGAACACGAGCCGCAATGGCCGATCCTGTCGCAATTCGTGCGCGGCGGCTTTTGGCGCAACTTCAAAGTGAAGTATCCGGAAGCCGACGAGATGTACACGCGCATGCTGATGGTCAGTCGCCGGGTGGAAGAAGCCGCGGCCAAACGACAGGACCGCGCCTTGGTCGATGCGGCGCGCAGTGAACTTTATCGCGGCCAGTGCAACTGCAGCTATTGGCATGGTGCCTTTGGCGGCATTTACCTGCCGCACTTGCGCAACGCCGTTTACCGTTCGTTGATCGCGGCCGATAACCTGCTCGATCGCGCGGCCGAACGAAACGAGCCCTGGATCGAGGCGGTCGTGGGCGATTTCAATCTCGACGCCCGCCAAGAGGTCATGCTCGCCAACGATAAACTGGCCACGCTCGTCCGCCCATGGCGCGGCGGACTAATGTACGAGTTGGACGTGCGGTCGATCTGCCACAACCTGCTGGCGACCATGGCCCGTCAGCCCGAGGCCTATCATCGCAAAGTGCTGGCTGGTCCAAACACCAGTTCCGAGGGAGTTGGCAGCATCCACGATCGCGTCGTTTTCAAGCAACCCGGCTTGAACGATCGTCTGCAGTACGACAGCTTACCCCGCAAGAGCCTGATCGATCATTTCCACGACAACGAGACGACGCTGGAAGATGTGGCCGAGGGGCGAGCGCAAGAGCGGGGAGATTTTGCGACCGGGGCTTACGAGGCACGCTTGCGACGCAACCCGCAGCGCATCCAGGTGCAGTTGTCTCGCCAAGGCAACGCCTGGGGCTGCCCGCTGAAGATCACCAAGGGTCTCACGCTCGAGGCTGGCAGTTCCACCCTCGAAGTCGCGTACTTGATCGAAGGGCTGCAGCCCGGGCAGTCATTTCACTTTTCGGTCGAGTTCAACTTCGCCGGCTTGCCGGCCGGCTGTGACGACCGCTATTTCCACGATGGCTCAGGGCGCCGACAAGGGCACCTGGGCGCCCGGCTCGACTTGCAAGATGTGCGCTCGCTCAACCTGGTGGACGAGTATTTGGGGATCGACGTCGGGTGGAAATCGTCACGTCCTACGCACGTCTGGACTTACCCCATCGAGACGGTCAGCCAGTCCGAAGGAGGCTTCGAGCTGGTACACCAATCCGTCGTCGTGCAGCCGCACTGGTTCGTGCAAGGGGATGCGTCAGGACGATTTGCCGTGACCATGGAATTGGCAATCGACACATCCATGGCCGAACGCCGCCGCGAACCACGGGCCATGGCCGTCGCGACATAGCCAGCCGGCCGTTCGGGCCAGGTCTGCCGATGCGCATCGTACGAAGTTCGTCCGCCTTTGTGGTTTCATTTTTTATCACGAAAGCATGAAACCACGAAAAAGGCGAAAGACGCTTGATGCTCAGTCAACCTGCTTCTTTATCTTCCGTGCTGGATTGATCATGTTCCCGACACGTCAGGGCCTAGGAAACGACTGATCCCCGCCTCTTGATTGTGCCCAGCATTTTCGTGCTTTCGCGCTTTCGTGATCTGCTTTTGCTAGCGCAAGAGAAACACGCCGGTGCTATTGCCGCCCACGTGCAATGATTCGCGAGCAGGCACAGAGTGTGCTGAGAATCGCAGAAAAGTTTGCGCGTAGAGAATCACCGCACAAAGTCGGCGGAATCTCCGCGTGCACCAGGTTGACGGCGCAAAATCAGAATGAACAAGCCGTGATGGCTTGCTTCTCCAGGCTCTGACCTTTCAAGCGCATACGGTCAGCACCGACAACTTACCGGTCGCGACGAGCTTCGCGTGCTAGTAACGGCCACCACGGCCGCCACCACCGCCGCCGCGATATCCGCCGCCACCGCCACCGCGATCTTCGCGCGGCTTGGCTTCGTTGACTGTCAACGGACGCCCGCCGTGATCCTGGCCATTCAATCCGGTGATCGCCGCTTGGGCATCTTTTTCCGAGCCCATTTCGACGAATCCGAAACCCTTGCTGCGTCCGGTCTCGCGATCCTCGATCACCTGTGCACTTTGCACTTGACCGAACTGCGAAAACATTTGCTCGAGATCGGAGCTGCTGATCGAGTAGGGCAGATTCCCCACGTACAACTTCTTGCCCACCATTCATCTCCTCTGCGAGGGCGTTGTGACCCGCACCGCATGTCGGGTCGCATGCCAACAGGGGCCAGTAGTGCTGGCCCTAAACCTGGGAATGGTGATCGAGGGTCACGGAAGACAGTTAGCGTAAAGCAGTGTCGTACCCGACGCTCGACGAACCAACTGAGGCGAAAGTATAGCAGGATTTTTTTCGCGAGAATACCTACGGAGGAAAAATGGGGCCCCCAACTCGGTCCCTCAACATCCAGTTGGCGGCTGCGCTAAAAGCTAACAAACTAGCGCCCCGCGGCACTCGCGGAACTGATCGTCGCAGGCTCGCGAAGTTGAAAATAGTGACCGTGGTCCGCCGTAAGAATGACTACGGTGTCATCCCAGGCTTGACGTGCCTCGACCCAGTCGACGACCGCGCGAAACGCCGCATCGCCGCTGAGAACGGCCCCCACCGAATTGTCGATGTTGTTATCGTGGTTGGCCCAATCAACGTCCCCGGCCTCGATCATCAGCCAAAATCCGCGCGGGTTTTGCTCCAAGACCGTCAGCGCCGCGCGCGACATGTCAGCGAGGCTTGGGTTTTCGTTAACGTCAGCCTCGGAATAAACTTCCGACAATCCCTTTACACCGCTGGTGGGGTCGTAGAGTCCGTCGGCAGTCGCAAACGGGAGGTGCCCCGATTTCGCCCCGTAGAAGCCGAACAGCCGTTTTCCCTGGGCCGCGGCTGTCGCGGCCGCTTTTTCCAACCCCGCTCGTCCGCTTTCACCGCTGGTACGCTGGGCCACGACGTATTTTCCACCGTGAGCTTCATCGCTGCGCTGTAGATCATCGGCGGCCAGATACTTGTTACCAGGAACGAAGTTAGCCCCTTGCTTCCGGTCCTCGGCACTCTGTTCTCCCCAGCCTGCTCCCAGCAAAACGTCGACGCCCAAGAGCGGGTGTGCGCGATGTGACACGGAAGGAAGCCCTAGCAGGTCGCGCGTCAGATCCTGAAAATCATCGCGGGAAACGTTGTTGGCGTAAGCACACGCGGGCGTAGCGTGACTAATTGGCACACTGGTGACGACGCCGATCGATCGTCCCGTGGCCTGAAATTCGTGCGAAACCGGAGCGACCTGCTTGCCCGCCGCATCGATGTTAATAGCCACGTTGTAAGTCTTAATGCCGGCGCATAGGCTTGTGGCCGACGCGGCAGAATCGGTGACCGCGTGCCGGCACTCCTGGCATTTACCGATCAAATACGTCGGATCGTCCCCGGGTGTCCAAGGAGTAGCGCCGCCGTGCTGCGGGTTGTATCCCCCCAGCGACACATTGTCATCATTGATCACCGTTTGCGCATCGACATCAATGCCCGAGGCTTCGCTCGAAGGGGACGTCACGAAGAAGCCGAAATCGGTCGGTGCGCCGCGATAATCCTGAAACTGCAACCCCGTGCCGCGTCCCTCGCGGTAACTAACCTTACCGGTCTTGTACAAAGCGGCCGCTTGGGTCGTTTGCCAGTCCATGCCGTCGAAGACGATCAGGACCACGTATTTCTTGCCGGCGGCCAGGGCGTCGCGTTGCAGCCGCGCGATGTCCGTCTGGTCGAAGTAATCAGCCTGGGGATTGAGCGTGTCGCGCGGGACTCGGCCGTACAGCTTTTGCAATCCCGCTTCACTGCGATAGGCGCTGTTGACGCCGCGAACGCTGTCAAGTGAAGCGCCGAATGTATAAACCGGAATCAAACGATTCGAATGCGTGGTCCAGGTCGAGTATTTCTCGGGATTCGTTCCCCAATAACCCCAGACGGCCTTCCCCTCGGCTACGGCAGCGGCTTGCAGGTCCTTGAGTTGGTCGACGGCCAGCGCTGAATCGCGGTTCAAAACGGCCAGCGAAAGGAATAGAGCCAGAACGAGCGAACGGGGGCATCGCATGCGACGATCTCTATCTCGATGTTGCTGAATCTTGCTGCGGGCGGGACAAACCGTGGAGGGGACGAGCGGCGGCGAGTAACGTTCCTGTAGTGTAACTTGTCATGCC
>CAMFLN010000239.1 GCA_945957305.1 uncultured Planctomycetaceae bacterium
ATGCGATCGTCGGCAGCGTCAGATGTGTATAAGAGACAGACTAGCACCGAGCCGTCCTGCAGATTGACCATCGAGGGGTAGGCGCCGCTGAGTGAGTCGATGCGGACGTTCGAACTCCAGGTCTTCGTCTCGTCCAAGCTGTAGTGCAGGCTGGTCGCTGGCTGACGATGGCCGAGCACAATGATGCCGTCCACGGTGCGATGCAAATAAGGGCAATGCCCCAGAAAGCCGATCTCGCGGGCGTCACTCCACTTACGTCCCTGGTCGCGCGAAATGCTATAGCACATTTGCTGGTCGCCATCGCCGCGCAACGCCGCGAACAGCCTGCCGTCCTTCAATTCGATGATGTCAGTTTCCGCAGCCAGCTTGCGGTCACCGCCGTTGATACGTTCGGGCTGCAACCAGGTGCGGCCGCCGTCCTCGCTCAGTGTGACCGCGCCCCCGGGCTTGCCGTGTTCCTGATGATACAGGCCCAGTATGTGCTTCCCGTTGGAAAGCTCGCGCACCGGCGAGGAGCAATAGTATTCCCGTCCGGCAATACCGTGCGGCGTGGTCCACGTCTTGCCGCCGTCGGACGAGAAGATGATGAAACTGCCCAGTCCGTAATAGGGTTCGCCGGGCTTCTCGGATTTGGCCAGCGAAAAAAATGTGCAGGCCAATCGACCGTCTTTTAGTTGTGCGATCGACGGATCCCGGTCATCGTGATCGCCGTCAAAAAGGATCTGCGGAGCACTCCAGCTGCGCCCTTCGTCACTACTGAGGGCGTAGCAAATCCGGCCGCCGCGCGGCAGCTGCGGCGACGGCAATGAGACATGTGCGTAACCGGCATAGAACACGCACATCAATTGCCCGTCGCTACGCCGGCAGATATCGGGAAAGGCCTCGTAGCCGCCGGCGCCGGCGTTTTGACAAACGTGCTTGAACGGATGGCTGTCGCCGGACGTATCAGCCCTCCCCGACATGGGAGACCCAATGATGGCAATGAAGCTGAGGCCTATCGCGACGGCAAACTTAATAAATTGAATCATTGGTGGCGTGCGGCTGGCTAATCGCCGCAGGAATCGTGTGCCAGAAATGCTCAATCCCGCGTCGCGCATACGCGCCGGGGGATGGGAGCGCCCTTGATCCCGCACAGCACGCCCGCGAGCTCGCCCGAGCGGTATGACGCGCATGGCATGGACCGTCTGCCCCACGCTGGCCGTAATTTCGCATATTTCGCACAAAAACGCGAGGTGGGCAGCCCGACGTCGTCGTCGCAGGGGCGTCTACTAAGCCGCTGGCCGCCGGACTAAACTGGTGCCAATCGTCCTTGACCCGGCTGTAGCCGATCCTCGCCTAGGAGCCCTCGCTGTGTTGCATCGCTCGCTGCTCTCCGCCTGTTTCGTTCTGCTGTTGGGCCTGACGCTTTGCGCGAATCTCCGCGGAGCCGAGCAGCCCTTTGTGGTTTACGAGGGGAAAGAAGGCCCGGGGCATGGCAAGCACGTTGTACTCGTCAGCGGGGACGAAGAATATCGCTCGGAAGAAGCGCTGCCGCAGCTGGCCAAAATTCTTTCCGAGCGGCAGGGATGCAAGTGTACGGTCCTGTTTGCCGTCGATCCGGCGAGCGGCCAAATCGATCCGAATATTCGCACGAACATTCCGGGGCTGGCAGCTCTCCAAGATGCTGACCTGCTGGTGTTATTCACCCGCTTTCGCGAACTGCCAGACGATCAGATGAAGTATATCGCGGACTACGTCGAGTCCGGCCGTCCGATCGTGGCGCTGCGCACATCGACACACGCTTTTGACAACAAGGCGAGTGCGAAATACGCCCGCTATGCCTGGCAAAGCAAGGAGTGGGAGGGGGGCTTTGGGCGGCAGGTCTTGGGTGAAACGTGGATCAACCACCATGGCCATCATGGCAAGCAAAGCACGCGCGGGATCATTGCGCCGGGCATGCAAGATAACCCGATCTTGCGCGGCATCAAGGACGGCGATATCTGGGGACCCACGGACGTGTATGGTGTTCGTTTGCCCCTTCCCGGGGATAGCCAGCCGCTGGTTTTGGGCCAGGTGCTGACAGGAATGCAGCCGGGCGATTCGCCCCTGGCCGGAGAGAAGAACGACCCCATGATGCCAGTGGCTTGGACCAAGACCTTTACGACTCCCTCTGGCAAGAAGGGCCGGGTCTTCACCACGACGATGGGCGCTTCCCAAGATTTGCTCAGCGAAGGAACACGCCGCATGTTGGTCAATGCCTGTCTCTGGGCGTTGGGGCTTGAAGACCAAATTCCGGCAAAGTCGAACGTCGATCTCGTCGGGCGCTACGAGCCGCACCCCTTCGGTTTTGGCACCGCGCAAAAGGGGATTAAGCCGTCTGATCACGTAGCAGGTGGCGATCGCAGCCCCTGAGGAGCAGCAATGGTGCGGATCCGCGTGCGGAGCGAGCAGCCGGGAGATTATCCCGCGATTGATAATGTCGTGGCACAGGCCTTCGGCCGCGAGAGCGAGGCTCGCCTGGTTGCGGCGCTCCGTGACTCATCTGGGTTTTCCGCTGAATTGAGTCTGGTGGCGCTGCTAGAGGACCAGGTCATCGGTCACATCTTGTTCTCGTCGATAATTGTTCGCTCACAGGAAGGGCCTGCCAGTCGCGCCTTGGCGCTCGCTCCATTGTCCGTGGCACCGCGGTGGCAGCGCCAAGGCATTGGGAAGCAATTAGTTTGGGCAGGACTCGAAGCCTGCGGCCAGAAGGGACCTGTTGCGGTCATCGTTGTAGGCCACCCTGAGTATTATCCGCAGTTCGGATTTCAGCCGGCGCGGTCACGAGGACTGGAAGCGCCCTTTCCCGTCCGCGACGCCGCTTTCATGGCGGTAATGGTTGAGTCGGGTAACAAGTCTTCCACGTGGCCCCCGGCGTTACAGGGTTTGGTTGAATACCCGGCTCCCTTCGGAATTGTGTGACTCACGCACAGGCATTTTGGCCTCTTGTCTGAATCGCCCTTCTTTCCCAGTCTTTGGCCTGGATTGCTTGCTTTTTTGTAATTTTCTCACTTGTGCCTGTCTTATGAAGCGACTGAGCAGCGGGCGCGCCGCCGGACGCTTTCGAAGTTCAACACCGCTAGCGGCCTAGTAGTTTTCGGGCCGGACGGTGATCAACAGCCCGTTCGAGTTTTTGCGCTGGGGTAAAAATATCGGCGTCGAGGTGAAATTGGTCGAATGGGTTGAACAGATAAAACCCACGAAGATTGGGGGTTGATGGCACTATAGCTGGATTGAAAGATCATTCGCAGCATTCGCTTTGTTTGGGGGTGGATGCCCCGTCCGCCAAGGTCGCGTACGACCAAGTTTTTGGCGGTGTGACACCATGGATTTGCAGGGAGGGAAGAAAGTTATGATGCGAAGATCATTGCCGCATGTCGCGGCATTATTGCTTGCCAGTGTGGTAGGTCGAGCCGAGGGGATGATGACTGATCAGCCTCCCGCTGACGGTAAACGCGAGGCGCTTGTGCGTCTGATGCCGGCCAAGAACGAGCAGCGTTTGCGCGACTATTTGCCGAAAGTGGCGGATGACGACGTGCAAGCAATCCTCGACGATCCGCAGTTGATCGTCTACACCGATCGCGAGATGCCCAAGGCTTACCAGTTTTGGGACGGCCAAATGCCCGGGGTGCATGATGCTAGCTACAACATTTCCGCCAACGGCAGCGAGCCGTTTGGCAATGGCAACCGGGAGTTTCCCTGGGGAGCTCCGGCCGGCACCCATCGCACCAAGAATGTCTGGTCGTTCCGGTTTCTGCGCTTGCCGCGCGATGAGCAAGGCAAGGTGCATCCGGTCGTGTGGTACCAGGCACGACAGCAGGGGGATGGTCAGCGCGGCTACGGCTGGCGTTTTCCGGTCGGAGCCGTCGTCGGCGAAGTGTTGATGATGAAGGGGGCCGACGGGCGTGACTATTGTTTTGAATTGCGCGTTCGTTTCCGCGAAATCGACGACTGGGCGGTCGACGTCTTTCGACCCTTCCCGCGCGCGGGCGACCTCGCCACACGGATCAAGGAGCTGCGCCCCGATTGGGAGTCCCAGGCTCAGCTCAAGGAAGTTGTGGAGTTGCTTACGGCGCGGACCAATCTTCCCGAGCGCAGGCTGGTGGATGACCATCCGCGCAAGACATTCCGCCAAGCGATGGGAGTTTACGTGCTCCCCTCTCTCGAAGACGATCAGCTCGTCAGCGCTTTGCTGACCAAGACCGCGTTCAAGTCAGCCTTGGGCGAATCCTGGGCTGAGGGTGCCAACGGTCCTGTCGCCGCCGCTCCGACGACCGAAGCGAAATTCCATATCGTGCCGGCCAAGTACGATGCTGGGTTTGTCGAAGTCGACAGGGCCTCGTGCGTGCGCTGCCATGAAACGACCAACCAACCGGTCAATAAGTTTCAGTCGGGACGCGATTGGTATGGCCGCATCCGCGGGTCTGACGGGATTTTTTCCTTCCATCCGTTCGATCCCAACTGCGTTAGTGGCAACGGCTATACGCAGCCGGTGCGGATGCGCAATGAACTCGTGACGGCCGGCGTCATCGAAAGATACGACGCCAAGAAGCACGACAAGAAGCTCTATGCCCAGGTGCCTTACATCGTCGAGTAGTGCTTCGCAACGGTCCCGTGCTAGCTGACAGACATGGCCCGCGCCGCGATCTTGCCAAGGTCCGGCGCGGGCTTTTTTGCGCGCCTGAAGAAGCGGCTGCTAGCAAGCTTCGCCAGTTTGACCTTGACGGTCGCCGCAGAGCTCGTCACGATCCGCCGCGCGGAATTCTCCGCAGCACATGACTTGGACGGTTCCTTCGTCCCTCATTGGGAAAGCGGTGGATTATGTCGCGCCTGACGTTCTTGTTGACCGTGCTCACGTGTGCCGCGTCGGCGACCTGGACCGCTGCCGCGCCGCCAGCGCGCGAGTGCCAATTCACTTATCGGCCTTTGGCCGTGGGGGACGAAGCACGCGAGACGCTCCGCTGTGCCATCGAGTTGAAGACGATTCGCGCGGTCGACGGACAAGTGATCGATGTCGGCGATCAAACGGCGCTGCGCGAGGAGCAGACGCTCGTGACACGGCTTGCCACCGCGCCAGGCCAGACGGCAAAAGCGCGGCTGACCTACGAAACTTCGGAGCAGACTTCAAAATCTCGCTTGCTCGATCCACAACAGACTGAGCGCCCCGTGGCCGGCAAGACCTACATTGTCGTGCGACAAGGGGATGAACTAATCATTTCCGACCAGCAGGGTAAATCGCCGCCGGCCGAAGAGCGGCAAATTGTCGCCCGCACGCTCGATAGCCTGGGCCGGCCCAATCCCTTGGGCAAATTCTTTGACGGCCGTTCGATTGCGCTCGGAGAAACGGTGCAACTGCCACCCGAGTTCACCGAAAAGCTGCTCAGCGGGTGGGACGAGTCGCTGGCCAAGTTGCCGCTCGAAGTCATCTTGATGGGGACGGCGCAGCTCGACGGGCAGTTGTGCGCGATGTTTCATACTCCGCCCGGCGCTGGCAAACGCAATCCTGTCGAAGGGAAAATGCTGATCGAATTGGCGACGTGCCGCCTGGCAATGTTGGAACTGCGTGGCCCCGTTGCCCGCACCGAGCGGCGCGGCCCACCCGGGGAAGAGTTCGACGTGCGCCACAAAGGCAAGCTGCAGATCGCGACGCATATCGAGCATATTCGTGTGAAATAGCGGGCGCCTGGACGGTGTCCTCCGACCGGTCCCGGGTTCGCGAATTGCGTTGCATCGCTGAGCGAAGGCAGATAGCTTTAAAGGGGCTTCCTGCCTGCTATCCCGCCTTGTTCGCTGAGAATTATGATGCGGCCGCTGTCTCGCACCACGCCTCACGGTCATGCGTTCACGCATTTCAATGCGCGCGAGCGCGAAGGCCTGGTCGTTTGGGATCGGCGCAGCGTTTTAAAGGCCTCACTAGCTG
>CAMFLN010000240.1 GCA_945957305.1 uncultured Planctomycetaceae bacterium
ATAGCGTCCGAACACTTCGGCAAGTGCGACGACCATTTCACCGAGGGTGACGTGCTGCTCGGCGGCATGCAATAGCGCCGGCATAAGATTCTCTTTTGTCGCTGCGGTGCTGCGCACGCGGGCGAGCGCCTCGGCGACCGCGGCGCCGGCACGCTGGGCTTTGATCGCCGACAGATTGGCCTTTTGCCGGCGTTCAATCTCGTAGTCGATTTCCAGCGTGGGAATCGACAGGTCGTCCGGTTCGATAAACGCATTCACACCGACGATCAACTTGCGCTTGGCGTCGACCTCGCACTGAAAGCGGAAAGCGCTGTCGGCGATACGGCGGCGGAAGTAGCCCCCTTCGATCGCGCGAATCACTCCGCCCGCCCGATCGATTTCGGCAAAGATCGCTTCGGCCTCGGCCTCCATGCGGTCCGTCATAGCCTCGACCTGGTAGCTGCCGCCGAGCGGATCAACGGAATTCACCACGCCGGTTTCAAAGGCCAGCACCTGCTGCGTGCGCAAGGCGATCGTGACGGCCTCCTCGGTCGGCAGCGACAGTGTTTCATCGCGGCTGTTGGTATGCAGCGATTGGCAACCCCCCAGCACCGCGGCCAGCGCCTGATACGCCACACGAATGACGTTTACTTCCGGCTGCTGCGCTTGCAGGCTGACGCCCGAGGTCTGGGCATGAAAGCGCAAAATCCAACTGCGTGGCTCGACCGCGCCGTAGCGCTCGCGTAAATGACGCGACCAGATGCGCCGGGCCGCGCGAAACTTGGCAATCTCCTCGAAGAAATCACTGTGCGCGTTGAAGAAGAACGACAGCCGCGGGGCAAAGTCGTCCACGGCTAGGCCGCGCTCGATGCCCTGTTCTACGTAATGAAAGCCGTCGGCCAGTGTGAAGGCCAATTCCTCGGCCGCCGTGCTGCCTGCCTCGCGAATATGGTACCCCGAAATCGAGACCGGATTGAACTGCGGCACCTCGCGCGCGCAAAACTCGATGGTGTCGGTGACCAGCCGTACGCTTGGCCGCGGCGGGAACACAAATTCGTTCTGCGCGTGATACTCTTTCAGGATATCGTTCTGCAGCGTGCCGCGCAGTTTCTTCCAATCGACCCCCTGGCGGCGCGCCGTGGCCAGGTAGAAGGCCAGCACAATCGCCGCCGGCGCGTTGATCGTCATCGAGACCGAGACATCCCCGAGGTTGATCCCGGAGAACAGCCGCTCCATGTCGTCGAGCGTGTCGACCGCGACGCCAAGGCGGCCCACCTCGCCCAGGGCGTTGGGATGATCGCTGTCGATGCCCATGAGTGTCGGCAGGTCAAACGCCGTGCTCAGGCCCGTTTGGCCCTTCTCCAGGAGGAAGCGAAAGCGGGCATTCGTTTCCTCGGGTGTGCCAAACCCGGCAAATTGGCGCATCGTCCACAGACGTCCGCGATACATGTTCGCGTGCGGGCCGCGGGTGTAAGGATACTGTCCCGGGTAGCCGATCTCGCGCTCGTACTTTTCGCTCGATTCGTCCGGCAGGTACAGCGGTTCGACTGGCTCGCCGCTGAGCGTTGTCAAACTGGTGTCGCGCTCGGCGGCAGTACCCAGCGCTTCTTGCCATGCTTCGCGAGCCGTTAGTTTTGCGTCGGTAACCATAAAACTCGACTGCCTGAAAATCGGTGGCGGAAATCGCTCTTCAAGTTTACCCCAGCCGCGGCGTGGTCGAAAGATCGTGAGGCACGGTCGCGGCCGTTGTTCCTGCGTCCTGTGCTCGATATCATCGCACGGAATGACTTCGCACGCGCCACTGATCGAACGGTTTAACGCCCACGACCGCCGCGCGCTGGCCAAGATTCTGTCGTTGGTCGAGTCCGGCACCGCTCCGCCGCTGCCCAACCCCGAGAATCAGCGCACTCGAGTAGTCGGCCTGACCGGCAGCGGAGGCGCCGGCAAAAGTACGCTGGTCGGTGCATTGGTGGATCATCTGCGCCGCCAAGGGTTGACCGTCGCCGTGCTGGCCAGCGATCCGCAAAGCCCGGTGACCGGGGGGGCGCTGCTGGGAGATCGGATTCGCGTCCGCTTTGACCCAGCTGACGAAGGAGTTTACTTCCGGAGCCTGTCAACGCGCGGCGCGGCGGGGGGAATATCAGCCGCGACCGGCGCCGCGCGAGACTGGCTCGCTGCCTTTGGATTCGATGTCATACTGATCGAAACGGTCGGAGTGGGACAGGACCAGATCGCGGTGCGCCCGTTGGTCGATACGCTGGTACTGCTGGTGACACCCAATACGGGCGATGAAGTGCAATGGGAAAAAGCCGGACTGATCGAAGTGGCTGATCTCGTGGTCGTGAACAAATCTGATTTGCCGGGCGCGGATCGGGTGCGACAACAGCTGCAATCGGCACTTTCTCTATCGCCGCAGTCGCAGCGCGTCAAAGTGCTCAATGTAACGGCCTCTACCGGCCAAGGGGTTCCCGAACTATGGCAGGCGATTGGGGATCGACCGGCCGGCGTTGTTCCCTCATAGCGCGGAGGTCAACTTGACCGCGGAATTTCCACCGATTTCCTGGGATGCCCATCTCGAGGACGATTGCCGCCAGATCGTGCGGCTGGCGATTCGCGAAGATCTGGGACGCCTGTACGACTGGACCACCGTGGCGCTGGTTCCGGAAGAGGCCACCGCGGTCGCGTACGTTCGAGCCCGCCGCGCCGGTATTATTGCGGGCTTGCCCGCCGCGAAGTTGGCACTGGCGGAATACGATCACGAAATCGAGTTCTTACCCGAAGTCACCGACGGCGACGCGGTCGAGCCGGGTGCTACGATCGCCACGTTGCGCGGCGCAGCACGCAGCGTGTTGACTGCGGAACGCACGGCTCTCAACCTGCTCGGGCGCATGTCAGGCATTGCCACGCTGACACGCGATTTCGTACGCGCAGTTTCTGCTACGCCCGCTCGCATTTATGACACGCGCAAAACGATCCCCGGTTGGCGGCGTTTGGAGAAATACGCGGTGCGGACTGGCGGCGGTTATAACCATCGGCTGGGTTTGTCCGAAGGGATTTTGATCAAGGATAACCACCTGGCCTTTGGCGCAAGCGGCGGAGCAAACGCGTACTCTCCGGCGTCGGCGATCGACCGCTGCCGCCAGGTTGTGGCGAGCTTGACCGCCGATAGCGAATCGTCATTTCCGATCGAGATCGAAGTCGATACTCTCGCGCAATTGGACGAAGTTCTAACTCGTGACCCCGATATTGTCTTGCTCGACAATATGTCACTTATCGATTTACGCGCAGCCGTGGCACGCCGCGCCGCGCGTGCGCCAGGTGTGCAGTTAGAGGCCTCGGGCGGAGTGACCCTCGAGTCGATCGCCGCGATCGCGCAGACCGGCGTCGACCGTATCAGCGTGGGCGCACTGACGCACTCGGCGCCGTGGCTCGACATTGGGTTGGATTGGTCTTATTGATGACTAGGTAGACAATGGTCTCGTCGCTGAACGCAAACCATCTCTTTCGCCGGGGCTTCCGTTGGTCGCCCCTCGGTCATTAGCTGCCTAGGACTCAATAGGTGGCAGCGACGAGGCAGCAAGCTCGATTGGCGCCGCCTGAGTTGCCAAGGTGTCACAGGCCGCACCTGTGCCGTGTGCTACTCCCGAGACCGTATTTACGACTTACCGGCCACGCGGTGCTTGTTGGACGTGGCCAAAGCTTGATTTCCCGGGCGCCGTGAGCTGGTTTGACACCTCTACACGCCGACCTAGAGTTTTCACAGACGCCGGTGCTCTGGGGAGGGCGCTGGTACGCGGTGCAGCGGGGGTAGCTGGGAGCTTGAGGGGACCCCGCTGCGCCTTTTGATGTCCAACGCCTGCGGTAGGTCGTCTGCGCAGCAGCGCACGATCAAGTTGGCAAGGCCCGCGCACCGTAGCAGAGACGCAGTTGTGTCGATCAAGAGGGTGCGCACGGCGCTCGGCACAGCACTGATGCGGCGGTGCTAGTGGTCGAGAAGACATACGGCAAATCGCCGCGTGTCGATCGCTGGCAAGTCGCGCCGTTTGAGATAACGGAGCAAGTGGACATCAACGGCAACAGCTGAGCTAAGCCGTAGGACCGAGCAGATTGCGGCGCGTCCGACGCTCAGCGCGCAGTCGCGCACGGCGGCGAGTCTCACTCGGCTTTTCGTAATACTCTTTGCGGCGCATTTCCTTCTTGATGCCGCTGCGTTCCACGAGCTTACGAAACCGACGCACTGCTTCTTGGATGCTTTCGCGATCACGAACATTCAACTTGACCACGCGTCCTCCTTATTTTTGAGATCCTAATTTATTCGAAACGAAGGTGACCAAGCGGGGGCGAAACCGCCCACGCGGATTTGATCGGACCCTCACCAGATTACGCCACCCATTGGCGAACCGGCTAGTGTAGCGAACGTAACCCCCGGCTGTAAATGGATCTTGTGCCGTCCGGTACGCCGTTCCTTGCTCGGGGGATCGTCCCGTGCGGAAGGGGGCGAACTCCGCTCAACCGGCAAAAGTTGCCTGACGGGCGAACTTTGCGGGGCCGGTATGCCTGGAACCGATTTATTACATCAGGCCGGCACGCCGATGGTTCTTTCGGACACATCGGGCGTCATCGGAGCGAAATTGTGGCAAAGTCAGACCCAGGTCCCCAACTTGACCCCGTCCGCGACCTCGAGTCGCGGCAAGACGAGGTGCTGCGCCAGTTGGGCGAACTCGAACAGCGCCTTGCCCTCCTCTTGGAGTCCTACGCGCCGGAGTCGTCAGCGGGCAAGAAAGCCGCTTAGGGCTTGCTGCCACGGACGGCCAGCACCGGCTAGCCTTCGCTCTGATCGGGGAGCGTGAGGGAAACTTCGAAGCGACTGAGCAGGCGAGTCAACGTATTGGGGTGAACGCCCAATAGTTTTGCCGCGCGTCCTTTGTGGCCGCGCGTGACACGCAACGCTTGGCGAATTGATTCGTTGCGCAATCGTTCGAGATTCAGAAATGGCAAGGAGAGCGGTTGCTCGCGCTTGCTGCCGGCGGTATCGGGCAAGGCCGGCACGCAGTCAAGCACGTACGATTGCTCGATGATTTGCGCCAGTTGCCGAATGTTGCCCGGCCATTGGTATTCACAAAATTGCTGCAACGTGTCGCGATCCGGGCGCCACAGTGGGCGACCGTATTGATTGGCGAACCGGTGCGAGAAAAACTCGATAAACTCGGGGATGTCCTCAGGTCGCTGCCGCAGCGGCGGCACCTTCAGCTCGACCATATTCAAGCGATAATACAAGTCTTCGCGGAAACGCCCTTCGGCAACTTCTGTATCCAGGTTGCGATTGGTGGCGGCGATGACCTGCACGTCGATCTTCACGGGGCGCGAGGCGCCTACCGGAGTTACCTCACGTTGCTGCAGGACGCGCAAGAGCTTGGGCTGCAGATCGAGCGGCATTTCGCCGATTTCGTCGAGAAAAACTACGCCACCATGAGCCGCGCGGAAGACACCGAGCGAACTGCCGGCTGCGCCAGTAAACGCTCCGCGTTCGTGACCGAATAGTTGGCTCTCGGCCAGGCTGGGAGTTAGGGCTGCGCAGTTGACGGGGATAAACGGACGACTGGCGCGCGCGCCCGAGGCATGAATCAAACCGGCCCACAACTCCTTGCCGGTTCCTGTCTCGCCCCAGATGAGACAGCTGCAATGCACCTCTGCCACGCGTTCCGCGTGTTGAGCGATGCGCCGCACGATCGGGTTCCTACCTAGGACCCAATCGGCCGGCTTGCCGTTGTCTCGATAGTCCGCCCCGTCCGTGGGTGCGACTTGAGAATCTTTGAGCATTATTCCAACGCCTTGCGCATCGTACCTGATCGTCAAACTTCCCGATCAGGAACGACGCTAGTCACTCGGTCACTCGCCCGCGCCTCGTGCTGAAGCAACGGACGTTCATTCAGGTCATTAGCGATCCCCGGCC
>CAMFLN010000241.1 GCA_945957305.1 uncultured Planctomycetaceae bacterium
GCATGGCACGGGGGACCGACTATGATATCGAGACACGCGCCGACGGTGGATTTTTCTCGAAGGAGCACGTTGTTGCCATGCGGTTCATCGAAATGACTGGTAAGACGTTGCTGCGCGTTGTCAGCGAGAACGAAATCTCGCCCGAGCAATTGCGCGAAAGCGGTGTGAAAGAAGACAGCCTGGTGCGGGTCAACCCGCAAGGGGACATCGAATTGCGCCGGCCCGACCGGTGGGACGTCATTGGCGGCCTGCTGGGCGAATTCGACGCCCGGGTGCGCCATGAAACGGGGCTCGACTGGGCCTGAGGCCTTTTCGAAATCGCCGCCGCCGCCGTTCGCTACGGCGCGCCGCTGCTACTTTTCCGACGTAGCCGCCGGCTGTGTATCGTCCGCGGGCTCTGTAGACCGGCCTTTGACCTCGGTGTTGTACGCCGTGCGAAGTGCGGCGACGAAGTCCGCGTCGACCAGGCCTGGAGGATGTCCCAAACCGTCCTCGGGCACCGGCAAGTCGTGTTCCTGGCGAAAGCGATCGACGGCCGCGGCCGTCTCCGCATCGAAGTCCGCCAAATCCGGCTGCTCGACGCGCGTGGGGAACTCTGTTCGTTCAGGCCACAAAAACTTCAGTCGATGCAGCATCCGTTTCAGCTCGATCACGTCACGACCGCGGATCACGGAAAAAGTCCGATGTCCGAGGCGCTCGTGGATTGCGTTGAATTGCCGCCGCAGTTCGCCGACTGGTTCAGGATGCTCGGCCACTTGCAGCGTTTCGGTGATGTCGCCGCCGTTGATGCCCTGTTCGACGCCGGCCACGACAAGCGCGGCTGATTGCGGGCGTCCCTGACGTTTGTCTCCGCCGGTGGCTTGACCCGCCTCGAGGGCGGCAATCAAGCGATCGGCCAGCGCCATATCGGTTCCCTCAGTCGACTCGAAGGAATCGGCCACCGCGTCAATGACAGCTTTGCCCACGAGCAAGTTGCCTTGCACCGTGTAATTCTTTCCTTGTCGCGATCCGGCCCATGTGCCGTTCTCGCTCCCCGTGAAGGCGGCCGTGCGGCCTTGCATGTCAATGATGCCGAGCTGCCGATGTTCGCGGCGATCGTCGTCCGCCAGCAAGGCTTCGACCGCCTCGGCAGGACTCTTGCCCGCCGCCAGCAAGTCGAGTCCCGCCGGACCATACTTTGTCGCGGTCGTGGCTTGCGTCGCCACAGCGCCAATTCCGCCGCGTACCCAGGGAACGTACCGCCCGACTTGCGTCACGCGCGTCGTCACCGCCACGCCGCACTGCGCCGCCGCGGGATCAATCGCGCAAATCGAAAATGTGTGAAACTCTGGTTCCGCGGGCGTTGATTCCGCACTCTCGCGGCGCGGCGAGTATGTTCGGTCACCCGGGACCACGGCTACATTAACGGGGGAGTTCGCCAGTTCTGTCGTGGGCTCGGACAGCGACGCGTGTTCGGCGCGAGAGCCGCGGACAATCACGGCGCAGAGGGTCGCAAGTGCCGCGAGCGCCGTCACCGCCAGAATGCCTTCCAGAATCGGTCGCCGAGATTTTTGCTGCGATGCTATCAGCGGCATGAGATCGCTCGCGCGGGAAAGATGGACAGTCTTCGCGGACCTCTAGGTAATTTGCACACGCGGGGTGGGCTGATGCAAGCATTTGCCGGCTGGTCATCTGCTTGATTCGACCTTTGCCGCGGTCCGATAAGTAGTAGTGTCGCCCTGCGCCAGGGGTGACGCCGGGTTTCCGTCGGCGTCGTCCGGCGCACATCAGGGGGGCGAACATTCCAGTGCGACAGGGAGAGTCAGATGAATAGCAACGTCGGAGTCTTTGGTTGGATCCGCGATGGCGTGCGCCGGGCCGTGCTGTTGGGCTTCTCGGACGCCGTCGAACAGATCGGCGCCGATGAAAAGGACGCCCTGCACCCGCAATTGCAGAGCTTGTTGCGCGAAGCGCCCCGCCGCGCGGTCAGTGACGCGCGCCCTGTCGAAGCTCTGCCCAGCCGCAACGAACGCAAACGCCTGGGGCGCACGCTCGGCCAGACGCAAGTGCACAACGGCGGCGCGAACACGTCGTTGGCCGACTAATCCGTCGCCACCGCCGCTCAGCCGGTCACTTCAAAGATCACTTCGATTTCGACCGAGATGTTCCCCGGCAGTGATCCCATGCCGACGGCGCTGCGCGCGCCGACGCCATGGTCCGCGCCAAAAACCTGCGACATCAGGTCGCTGAAACCATTGATCACCGCCGGGTGCTGCTGGAAATCAGGCGCGGCATTGACCATGCCAAGCGTCTTGACGACGCGCGCGATGCGATCCAGGCTGCCGAAATGCGCCCGTAGCGTGGACAGAATCGCCAGCCCCGTCTGGCGTGCCGCCGCGTAGCCCGCCTGCTGGTCGACCTCGGAGCCGACCTTGCCGGCCATCAGCGTGCCGTCGGACTTCAGCGGCCCATGCCCTGACACGTATGCCAGATTGCCGACAACCACGACCGGCTTATACACACCCGCTGGCTTGGGAGGTGGCGGCAATTCAAGCTTCAATTCCCCGATACGTGCTTCAGCGTTCACAGGAGGGCTCTCCCCGGATTGTCGTAGATGGCGCCGTGCGGCTTTCGGTGCGACATTCTAATCAGCCGGCTGGCAATCTCCAAGAAGGCGCCGGCGCTAGCCTCACGCTGTTCACGCGATAGGCGGATCACCCCCGCCGGAAGTGCGGAAAAGGCACGAAGTGTCCTACGACACGCGATGTAACCGCGCCCGCCGTTACTTCGCTTGATCGCTTTCGGCGGCTGGCGGCAATGGGAGTCGCTTCCCGCGCAGCACCACGTTGTCCCAATCCCCGATGTCGTCGAACGAACCAAGGCCTACGCGGCCGGCGACGAAGGTCTTGTCAGCGGCCGTCATCACGGGCGTGGCGACGTCGTCGAAGTACACGGCGATCGCGCCCGTCTCGGCGTCACGCGTGAGCTTTACATGGTGCCACTTGTCGTCCCACGGCGTTCCCGCGGTCGAACGTGTCGAGATTTTCTTTCGCGCCGCGCCATCGACGATAAAAATCTGATTGGCGTGGTCGTCAGCCTGCTTGCCGAAATGCACGTAGTAGAAATGCGCACGGTCCTGATAGCCGAAGATCACGCACATGTCGCGATGGCCGTAATCCTTGATCGTACTTAGCACATCCGCTTCCAAGACCAAGTCCGACACCGCGATATCTTTGAGCAACGCGATGTTCAGTGGACTGCGGTGGGGCGGCTGATACTTGCTCTGCTGAAACAGGCTGTACGCCTTGCCGTGGCGGGAATCGACCAATTTCCAGGCCTTTGGATCGGTCGGCTGCCAGCGGTCTGCCCCTGCTTCGAAATCTTCATTGACGATCACCGGCAGCGCGGCGAGTTTCTCCGCTTCCGCGGCCTTGGCCTCATGACCATGCCCGGGACAACACCCGCGCTCAATGAGCGGCAGCAGCAGGAACAGATAGAGCGTGCGGCGAAGCGAAGTTGACATGGATGCTGTTCTCGTCGATGGCTGTGTCGGCGTGCCAGATCGTAGACACATTTGGATCGGTCGCGCTCAATCGTAGCAGACGCCCGCTCGGCGTGCCTTCGGTCCCAATCGGCCGTCAAAAAATCGCGTCGAAAATTCTCTTGCCTTCCGACAGCTGTACTAGTACAAGTAATACAGTGGAGGCACGACGTGGAGTTTTCGATCAATCCGGCCAGCGGCCGGCCGATTTACCAGCAGTTGACTGAGCAGATTTCTGCCGCGGTCGCGCGCGGCCGGCTGCGCCCTGATGAACGGCTCCCCTCGGTCCGCGAACTGTCGCAGAGCCTTGTCGTCAATCCAAACACCGTGGCCCGCGCCTACACCGAGCTGGAGCGCGAAGGAGTTTTGTACACGCGGCCGGGGTTGGGAGTATTCGTGGCCCGTCTGCGCCCCAGTCTGCCGAAAAAAGCGCGGCGCGAGCGATTGCTGAAGGGACTCGATCAGTTGCTGGTGGCTGCTGTACAGGCGGGCTTTTCCGCGGAAGAGTTCCTGGGGCTGGTCACCGAGCGCAGCAAGCACTTTCAATGGAACGAAGCCCCGGCGTCCACGTAATCTCTGGATCAATCGCTATCAGACTGCATTGCCGCGAAATTCACCGCAGAGGACTGCGACCATGGGCGAAGCGATCAAGATCGAGCGACTGACCAAGCACTACGGCCCGCGCCGGGTCGTCGATAACGTCAGCCTGACGATCCCCAGCGGTTGCGTCTACGGATTTCTGGGACGCAACGGGGCCGGCAAGTCGACGCTGATCAAGATGCTGATGGGCATGGTGCAGCCGGACGCGGGACGCGCGTCACTCTTGGGCGAGGATATCTGCGAGCTCCGCCCCGCCACGCGCGCCCGCATCGCCTACCTCTCCGAAGGGCATCCGCTGTATCGCTGGATGACTGTGGCCGAGGCCGTGCGCTTTACGCGGCCGTTCTACGCCGTCTGGCACGCGCGCTTTCTGGTGAGCATTCTGGAACACTTTCGTATTGCGCCGAAAGCCAAGATCGGCCGCTTGTCGAACGGTCAACGCGCGCAGGTGTCCCTGGCGCTCGCGTCCGATCCTGAATTACTCGTGCTCGACGATCCAACGCTGGGACTCGATACCGTCGTGCGGCGCGATTTTCTCGAGTCGCTGATCCAACTGATTCAGCGGTCAGGCAGGACGATCCTGTTCAGTTCTCATATCCTGGGAGACGTCGAACGTGTGGCCGATCGCCTGGGGGTCATGGTAGACGGCGTCCTGCGTGTCGATTGTCCGGCCGACCGATTTCGCGATTCGTTGCGGCGCGTGGTTTTGGAATTCGTCGGGGCGATTCCGCGGTTTCCTGATTCACCGGGCCTGGTGGGACAGCGCCAGGTCGGGTCGCGTTTGGAATTGATCGTGGTCGATTTTGGCGACCAGCATCGCGAGCTGGCCGAATCTCTCGGCGCCACGCACATCGAAATCGTCGAGATGAACCTCGAAGACGCGTTCATTGCTTACACGCGCGGCGAAACACCCCCCTTGCCGAGCTTGGAATGGGAGACCATCGCATGATGCGCGCCCTGGCACGCAAAGAGCTGCGCGAGCTGCTGCCGCTATTGGCCCTGGCCGCGATCGTGCAGGTGATCATCGTCTGCTCGTCGATGCACGTGAACCTCGGGATTCGCCTCGTGACGCAAAGCGCGGACCTGATTCCCTTTGTCGGTCAGGATGCCATTTGGCAAGTGTTTCTTGTCGGCGGACTACTGGCGGGGTCCGTAGGTCTGCGACAGACGATGTGGGAGTCGAACCGCCATACCTGGCAGTTTCTGCTGCATCGCCCCTTGCCGCGCGAGGCGTTGTTCGGCGCCAAGCTCGCCGTCGGCGCTGCGGCTTCCACGCTCGTCGTGGTCGTCCCCATCCTATGGTACGCCTTGTGGGCCGCTAGTCCCGGCGCGCACGCTAGCCCGTTCTTTTGGTCGATGACCATCTGGGCGTGGCTGCTGTGTGCGCTCATGCCGCTGGTGTATCTGGGGGCTTTTCTCAGCGGCCTGCGTTCGGCCCGCTGGTACGGCAGCCGCTTCTTGCCGTTGGCGGCTGCCTTGCTGGCGATGTTCCTGTGCTACGGCCTGTCGGCAGCTCTTTCCTGGCACGTGGCGGCGCTGGTTGCCGGGGGCGTTGTCGCTGCGGGGTATGTGGCCGTGATCCTGTTCGTCGCCCGCACGCGTGACTTTTCTTAAGGCGAGAAAAACGATGAACCAGCGAAGGCGTTTGAATCGTGTCGCGCCGTTTGTGCTCGCTTTGCTGATCGGCGCGGGCTTCCTGGGGGTGTGGGGATTCGTCATCGTCTGGAGCCAGGCCGTGATTGGCACCTGGCTATTCCCGTCGCGTAACGAAGGGCTCGAGGTTACGGCCGATGGGCGCGCCTTGGTG
>CAMFLN010000242.1 GCA_945957305.1 uncultured Planctomycetaceae bacterium
GGGGCTCTCGGCCAGCGCCTCGGGCATGCTGATGGCGACCACGAATCAAATCTGCCAAGAGGTGGCCGTCGTCCCGTTTTTATGGATTCTGCCTCTAACGCTGTACCTGTTGTCCTTCATCATTTGTTTCGACAGTCCGCAGTGGTACGACCGCCGCGTGTTTATCACGCTGTTGATCGCGTCGGTCGCGGCCGCGACGGCGATGCTGTTCGTGGGCGTTACGGCGCCGCTGCTGCTGCAGATCGGCACTTACAGCATCACCCTGTTTGCCTGCGCGATGGCCTGCCACGGAGAGTTGGTGCGTGCCCGGCCCACGGCAAGCCATTTAACGTTGTTTTACCTGTGCGTGGCTAGCGGAGGTGCTTTGGGCGGCGTTTTTGTGGCGCTTGTGGCGCCCGCCATCTTTGCTGGCTTTTGGGAATATCACCTGGCCCTGGTCGTTTGCCCGCTGTTGGTGGTCGCGGCTGTGACGCGCGATGTGGGGGGGCTGTGGCGGCGCGGACTGCCCACCAATCGGGCCGCGTTCTTGTTGCTTGCGTTCGTCGGATTAATCGTAGCGCTGCTGATTCAAATCGGCGAATACCGCAAACAAGCCGTGATGGCGAGCCGCAACTTCTACGGCGTATTGCGCGTGCGCGATGCATTCGACGAGACCCTGCAATCGCCTCTGCGGAAGCTGCTGCACGGCGGCATTCTGCATGGCATTCAACTCCTCGAAGGGGACATGCGGCGCTGGCCGGTGAGTTACTACTCGCCCGGTTCTGGCATCTGGCGCGTGATGACGTTACATCCGCGCCGCGCGGCCACCGCGCCGGCCGACCGCAGCTTGCGCGTGGGAGTCATTGGCCTAGGGGCAGGAACACTGGCGGCGCTCGCGCAGGAAGGGGACACCATCCGCTTCTATGACATCAACCCCGACGTGATCGAAATTGCCAAGGATTATTTCTATTACCTGGAGGACACGGCCGCCCAGTGGTCGATTGCCGAAGGGGATGCGCGGCTGCTCTTAGAAAATGAACTGGCGGCCGATGGTCCGCAACAATTCGACGTGCTGGTCATGGATGCCTTCAGCAGCGATGCGATCCCGATGCATCTGGTGACGCGCGAATGCGTCGAGATGTATTGGAAGCATCTCAAGCCGGATGGGATCCTGGTGGTGAACATTTCCAATCGCAACGTCGACATGAAGCCCGTGATTCGCGCCATGGCCGAAGCGAATGGCAAAGAGGCGCTCTACTGCGACTCTGCGGAAGACGCCTCCACCGCCTCGTACGGCGCCACCTGGGCCATGATGACCAGCAATCAGGAATTCCTCCAGGCGCAGGGGGAATCAGGGGTCATGCTCCCAATCGCGGAGAACGTCAAACCTGTCGTCTGGACAGATGACTACGGCAGTTTGTGGCAAGTGCTGCGGCGATTCAGTTTCTACGAGTGGCGGTCATGGCTCGAACGCTGGCTGCCATGGCTGAAGAGCAACGCTTAATCGCGCGCAGGGATAGCGATTTTAGCAAGGCCATGCGGCGCTAGGCTGGCTCGTCAGGCGGTCCAACGCCTAAGCACAACCGGGCGTGCGGCGCTGCGGCGACTGCAATAGCTCATCCGCGCGTTCGAGAAGCCGCATGGCGCGGCTTGGTGCGCCTTCGGGATCGGTGGCAATTAATGCACCGCCACAGTGTTGGCAAACCAGACGTTTGCCAAGGTATTCCACGCGCACATGAAGTGTACGACCGCACGTCGGACACTCTTGCACGAAGTAGGTCGTTCTCGCCATTGCGGTATCTCCTTCTACCCGCTGGCCGCCCATTCTTGGACCACGATATCGTACCTGAAATAGCCGCCGCATCAACGTAAATCCAGCTTACAATTCCGCCAACAGTGCACCGCAGGCAAGCTCCGCCCTTTGGGTTGACCAGGAAAAATGCACTTGCTGTAGAGAGGCCCCCGAGGGCGGCAGGGTTCGCGCCCCCGAGCGTGCTTCTCAGCTCTGGCCGGGCACTGCTAGCATTGTCGAACTGCTAGCGGCAACATTCTTATTCCAGGCGGATATGCGCGACCCCATGGGCGAGCAGCCATTCCAGCCAGCCTTCCTGTTCCTCGGAAAGTTCCACTTCGGTGCGATTTTCGCTATCCAACGGCGATACAAGTTGGATCGCCCCGTCGTCGTACCACTCTTGAGCCTGCTTGAGGTCGACCCAATATTCCCCCGGCTGACAGGGAGGGTGCGCCGCCTCGGATCGCACATACATGAAATAAGCCACTTCATGGCGAAAGCGGTCCGGCATCGGATGAGGCGCGATTTCGGGATGATCGAGGGCAAAGACAAGCACAGTCATCGGGATTTTCCCCACGCGCGGGTCCGCCGCTACGCTTGCTAGCAACCCCGGCGGTAGCAGACGAAGACCGAGTCGCGCGGCCTGCGAATCTAGCACGCCACCCAGGGGATGAACAGCGGAAGGGTCGATAATCAACCAGGGGGGGCAGTCCCGCGACGCCCAGAGCGAGCTATGTTTTCAGTGACAGTTGAAACATCGTTTTCTCGACCCTGGTTCGCTTTTTAGACCCTCACTCGCAGGCAAAGTAAACCATGACGCGCGCGGCAGCATTGGCCCTGATTCTGCTGGGGGCGGCTCTCACCGTCACAGCGCCGGCCGCCAATCGGCGCAAGATGCCCAGCATTGACGAAGTTGAGCAGTTCGTCGAAAGTCACTTTGCTACGGAGTCCAACTACCAACCGGGCGACATCATCTCGCGCTCGCAAGTGCGCGCCGTGTTGGACGACCTGCAGCGGCAGGGTTGGAAAGTCCCTCGCGATCAAGAGTTGCTCAATCTCGTGCTGGACGACAGCGACATCTTGGTGCGCGAGCTGCGGACTAAGGATGGTCGTAAGTTCGCGCGGCAGATTTCCCGCTACCCTCATGCCTATGATCGCATCGATCGCCTGGCCCGCATGCCCACTGGCAAGAGCATCCTCTGGCGCTCGATCCATGGCGCAGGCGGATACCAGTTGCTCGAGTATTTGACCACCGCGCCGGGCGGAACAGAAATGGGCAAGATGCTGGCCAACACACCCAGCGGGCGCGACTTTAACAAGCCCACCGGGCGCGTGTATACCGCGGCAGGTTTGATTCAGCAGCTTCGTCCACGCTATGAAGAGACGTGGGCCGCGGTTACCCGCGCGCAGGCCAAGGCGCTGCAATTGAATCCGAATCGCCCCTAAGGGCGCGCAGCCGCTGTTTGTGCATCCGCAATTGCGCCGCGAGCGCCTAGCGGACTTTCTGTGCCGTGTCGATCAACACGGTCTCGACCGGCAGGCTGGGGAAATCATCGACGCTTTTGGTGGCGCATCCTGCGATGCGGTCCACAACGTCCATCCCTTCGATCACCTCGCCGAAGACGCAATAGCCACACTGCTCGGGCGTATCGGCCTGATAATCCAGCGCGGGATTGTCGGCGACGTTGATGAAAAACTGCGCGGTGTCGCTATCCATGCCGTCGGCAGGGCGGGCCATGGCAATCGTGCCGCGACGATTTGAAAGCCCATTGTTCGATTCGTTGCGCAGACTGTAGCGTCCCTTCTTTTCCGTCAGGTCTTCACGAAAGCCGCCGCCGAGCACGATGTAGCCTGGTTCGACCTGGTGAAAGATCGTCTGATGATAAAATCCGTTGTCGACTTGCGATAAAAAGTTGTCGACCGTGAGCGGGGCCTTGGCGTGATTCAGCTTAATCTTGATCGCGCCCAGTGACGTCACCAAATTGATGGTCGCATCGCTTTCGGACCGCAAAGCGCTGCCAATCTCTACCGCGGACGACGATCCGGCCACCGTCGTGTCGCTCTCCGCGGCAGCAGGCCCGCGGCTGCAACCAGCGACAAGTCCAGTCAGCAAGCCAACGGCGATGAGCAGTCGTTTCATCATCGGATCACCCTACAGGTTTTGACACACTGAGCGACGCGGCCGGAGGCGAACCGGTCACAGGGTCGATTGCCAGGCATTCAACCGCAGGCGGGGGCGTATCATGGGACGAGTGGGCGATTTTCGCAAGACCGGTTCAAAAACCGCATTCCCGGTGCCCGGCGGCAGAGCCCTTGAGCGCACCAGAGTATTGCAGGCCGCATTCGGGCGGTCGGGAAATCAAACGCCCGAAACATGGCTTTTTGGTACAATGCCCGGTAGGGAGCGTTGGAAACGTCCGTCGAGCTAGCGGAGTGAGGTCGCAGGGTCGTGTTCAGCCGCGGTTATAGCATTGCCATCGTGGTCTTTTGGCTGGCCACGAGCGCCTGGCTGGTCAAAGAAAAGCTCTTGCCACCTTTGCTGGTCGGCGAGCCCCCGAGCTACCGGACTATCCTGGCCTCGGAACCGGAGAATCCTCAGTCGGTCGCCTGGGATATCTTTCTCAATGGCCGCTGCCTGGGTGGGGCGGTCACCGGCACCGAACATCTGGCCGACGGCATCAACCAATTGCGCTGCCGCGTCAGTCTCCGCGAACTTCCCCTGTCCGAGCTGACGCCGGCCTGGCTGACGGCCTTTGTCAAAATGATCGATTCGCAGCGATCGCAGGGAGAGTCGATCATCACGGTCGAGTCCGAGGTCACGATTGACATCGACCCCTTGAATCGACCGATCAATTTTCTCTCCACCACGAAGATTGGTCCGCCTGAGCGGGACGTTGTGCACCGCTCTCTGATGGCCGGAGTGGAATTCAACGTTCTCATGCGCGGGCGCTTTGTTGGCGACTCGATGCAGATTTTGATCCATTCCGGCGATCTCGAATACCACACGGAAATCGACATGCCGGCCGACGCTTTGCTCGGGGACGTGCTCTCGCCGCAAACCCGACTGCCGAATCTGCGCGTCGGTCAGACCTGGACCGTGCCGGTGTACAGCCCCTTCCGGCCCCCCAATGCGCCGGTCGAAATCCTGCACGCGACCGTCGAGCGGAAGGATCCCATCTTTTGGCACGAACGTATCGTTCCGGCTTTGCTCGTCGTTTATCGCGGCGATCCCGGACTGGGACTCACGAGCAATCAGTCCGCTCGGGCGCAGATGTGGGTCGATTACAAGGGCGAGGTCATCAAGCAAGAAGTGTCACTGTTGTCGAGTCGGCTGACATTCGTCCGCGCTGATCCCGACCAACCGACGGCCTCGCCGTTTTTGCCCGATGTAACGCGTCCGCTGCGCACTCCGCCGACCGGGCTGGACGTGGATTCGCTCGACGCGGATTCGCTGGATTCCTCCGCAGAGACTCCGAGCTCGCCATGATCGAATTCCGCAATGTCAGCCGCAGCTACGGTCGCAAAGTGGCGGTGGCGCAATTGGACTTGGTCGTGGCCAGCGGCGAGATCTTCGCCTTTCTCGGACCCAACGGCGCCGGCAAAACGACCTCCATCAAAATGTTGGTCGGCCTGCTGCGCCCCAGCACAGGAACAGTGCGCGTGTGCGGTTTCGACGTGGTGAGCGAAAGCCGCCAGGCCAACAGCCGCGTCGGCTTTATCCCGGACGAACCTTATCTGTACGACAAGTTGACCGGGCGCGAGTTTCTGCAATTCATAGCCGGCATGTACGGACTCGAGGGTCGAACCGCAGGCGAGCGAATCTCGCGCGAGATCGTGCGTTTTGAATTGGCCGATTTCGTCGACGACTTGTGCGAAAGTTACTCTCACGGCATGAAACAGCGGGTCGCTCTCGCGGGAGCAATGCTGCACGATCCGGAAGTGCTGGTGCTCGACGAGCCGACCGTCGGGCTGGATCCGCGCACCATCCGCCTGGTCAAAGACCTGCTGCGCGCTCGCGCCGCGACCGGCACGACGATCTTTATGTCTACTCATTCGCTGTCGCTGGCCGAAGAGTTGGCCGACCGTATCGGCATCGTCGACCATGGTCGATTGTTGGCCGTGGGCACGATCGCCGAATTGGGGCAACAAT
>CAMFLN010000243.1 GCA_945957305.1 uncultured Planctomycetaceae bacterium
CGGCAGTGAGCACTTGTTCAGCAATTGCCAGCCGGCCGGACGAGCGAGCAGCGTCGTGATTTCGCCCGCCGTCGCCAGGCGAATTTCGCCCGAAGCGTCGAGCATCGCGTAGAGCAGCGCCGCGGTTTGCATGCCGGCCGCCGACTGCCACAGGTCACCGTTCACCAGATTCAACAATTGCTGCGGTTCCAGCGCTTCGCCGGCCCTCGTGCGAACGGCCGTCCGCAGCACGCCCGCCAACATGGCAGCGGCCATGCCCGAGCCACTGGCCGAACCCACGGCGAGGCAAAGAGAATCGTCTTTCCGCGTGAACCAGTCGTAGAAATCTCCGCCGAGTCGATCGCCACGCAGCGTCCAGGCGTCGACATCCCATTGCTGTGCGCGGGGGACGATGCGCGGCAATTGGGCTTCCTGCAATCGTTCGGCTTCGGCAACCTGGCGTTTCAGTGTCGCCGCTTGCAAACCTTCCTGCATCAGGACTTCCCGCTCGAGGTCGCTGGCCAAACGGCCGGCCACGATCTCGATCATGTTGACTTCGTCATCGCTGAAGTCACGTTCGCGTGCCGAGAAGACCCACAGAGTGCCCAGCGGGATCGATTCGGTCGAAATTGGCACGCAGACCGCCGCCGCGGCGGCTTCGGGGGCGTTCCACTCAGAGCGAATGGCACGATTCTTCATCACGACCGCATGCCCGGCCAAGGCTTCCAGATCAGCCACGGCGTTGCGCAAGGAGCGCGGGGCGAGCGTCAGACGCTCGCGGGGGAGCCCCACGGCCGACCGCAGCTTGAGTTCGGTCGTCGCCGAGTCCAGCAAATAAACGGCTGCCGCGTGACAATTCACAGCGTGGGCGCCGCTGTGCAGCACCGCTTCCAGTCGTTCGGCCAGGTGTGACTGGTCATGCGCACGCTCGATGACCGGCACGGCCGCGGCCAACTCGGCTTCGCGTTTGCGCAGTTCCTCGCGCGCCGTGTAAAGGTCGCCCAGCACTTGCCCCATCGCCAGTGCCAGGTCGCAGGCATGCTCCAGATCGATCGCAGGCCCACGATCGCCCAACACGCTGCCGCCAAGATCAATCCTGAGGTGTCCGGGAGAATCTCCAACGCCCGGGCTGACCGGGGCGGACCACAACAGGTCATGATCGGTTTGCGACGGACAGCCCGGCACGTAACGCAACGACCAACCGGTCGCTCGCTCGAAAGCCTGGCACAGCTCGTGGACAGAACCGGACATGACCAGCCCGGGCTGCTCGCACGATTCCGCTCGTTCCTGAAACAGGTTCAGCTCGTTGATGGTAGACCGTGACACGGTGGGCCTGCTCGCTGGGAAAAAAGCAATGACGGTTGATCGCACCAGGTCCGTAGTTGCCTGCTGTTGTCGCCAACGGTCGCAGCTGCGTGGCAAATTTGCCTTGGCTCGTCTGCGCCGTTTGTATCCGCGACCCCTTAGCAGGGAACGGACCGGTCTTTGCGATTCCTCGCAGTCGCCACAAGTCCTGTTGCGAACTCACTTGCGCGCAGGAGATCAGCTCGGCCAGGGGGCGCCATGCCGCGGCGGTCTGGGGGCGGAACCGCAAGGCGTGCTGGGGCCTTCTCGAGGGCTGCTCTGTCGGGCAAGCGGTGAACAGGTGCTTGTGGGGCTCTCGCCGGCAATCGATCAAACATGCGGGCGCCACGGCGGGACGGGCCGTGCGACACGCCAATCGCTCGATGATCATTGCCAGGGGCGAGAACGAACCGCTTTCGCAGTTCGCCCAGCATCCGTGACCGGCAGAACTTAGCATCGGCCAACTCGACGCCATCGCGTGAGTCCACTCTGCACACAGGAGAGTCGCGACGGTCGTGCCGACGATGCGCAAGAGGCAAACTTACACGCGCTGCAAAAGATAACCGCCGGGAAATCCCGGCGGCTAAATGTGCAAAGGTGCCGTGCGCTCGCGCTCTTAGAAACGCGACTCGCAATCAACTAAGCATTACGCTTTGATCAAGTCCTTGACGGTCTTGCCCGACGGGATCATCGGTAGCACGTGTTCTTGATACGGCACTTCCACGTCCAGCACGTACGGACCGTCGTACTCGATCATTTCTTTCAGGGCATCCACGAGCTGCGACTTTTCACGCACCGTGCCGGCGCCACAGCCGAAGCCGCGGGCGATAGTGACGAAATCGGGATAGCGGTTTTTCGGCCCCAGGCCATTCCCCTGCCCAATGGCTTCCGGATTATCGATCGGCCCCAGGTAAGTGTGAGCGCGGTTCTTGCCGTGGAAGCGATCCTCCCACTGCACGACCATGCCCAGGTGCTGGTTGTTCAAGAGCAGCACCTTAACCGGCAATTTTTCGCAGACGCAGGTCGCCAGCTCCTGCACGTTCATCAGGAAGCTGCCGTCGCCGTCGATGTCGATCACCAGGCGGTCGGGGTGCGCGGCCTTGGCTCCCATAGCAGCCGGCAGACCGAAACCCATCGTGCCCAGGCCCGAACTCGACAGCCAGGACTTCGGCTCGGTGAGCTGAAAATACTGGGCGGCCCACATCTGATGCTGGCCGACGCCGACGCTGATGATCGGCTTTTTACCGACCAATAGCTTTGACAGCTCGCTGATCGCGTATTGCGACAGAATGCCGGGGAAACTCTTGTCGAACGTGTACGGATCCGACTTTTTCCAGGCCGCGATCTGTTGATGCCAATCGGCCAGCCCCCCCTCGGGCGCTTCAACCACTTTGTTCAATTCGGAGAGAGCGTATTTGATGTCGCTGACGATCGGAATATGCGCTTCTTTGTTCTTGTTGATCTCGGACGGGTCGATGTCGATGTGGACGATCTTGCCATGCTTGGCAAACTCCGAAACCTTGCCCGTCACGCGATCGTCGAACCGCACGCCGAAAGCTAACAGCAAATCAGCTTCATTCACGGCGTAATTCGCATACACACTGCCATGCATGCCCAGCATGTCGAGCGACAGCGGGTCCCCCCCCGGGTAACTTCCCAAGCCCATCAGGGTCATGGTGACCGGAATCTGGGTTTTGCGGGCGAGCTCGCGCAACTCGTTGCTGGCGTCACCCGCGATAACGCCGCCGCCGGCATAAATGACGGGCCGACGCGCGCGGCGAATTGCGGCGGCGACTTGTGCGATTTGCTCGGGCCGCGAACGGCGATCCGCGACGTGGTAGCCCGGCAAATTCATCGGCGCCTCGTAGTTGGGCACCGTCTGGGCCTGTTGAACGTCCTTGGGCAGGTCGATCAGCACCGGGCCCGGGCGGCCGGTGGTGGCGAGATGAAATGCCTCGCGCACCACGCGTGCCAGGTCGTTGACGTCGGTCACCAGGTAATGGTGCTTGGTGATTCCGCGACAGACCTCGACGATCGGTGTCTCTTGAAACGCATCGGTGCCGATGACCGAGGTCCCCACCTGGCCGGTAATTGCAATCAGCGGAATACTGTCGAGCTTGGCATCGGCGATGCAAGTGACCAGGTTCGTGGCCCCCGGACCGCTCGTAGCCATGCAGACGCCTGGCTTACCCGTGCTGCGGGCGTAGCCTTGCGCGGCGAATCCGCCCCCTTGCTCGTGGCGTGGCAAAATCGTGCGGATCTGGTCCTTGAACTTCGTCAACGACTGATGCAGTGGCATGCTCGCGCCACCGGGATAGGCGAAGATGACTTCCACGCCGTGATTCACCAGGGACTGCACAAGGATATCCGCTCCGCTAGCGATAGCGGCGGTCGCGGTTTCAGGTCGGGCGATGGTAGCCACTCGGGGCCTCCGTGGGCAAGGATCCACTCGGCGTTCGAAAGCAGGAACGCGCGAATACTGTAAAATACGCCGTAACTCGGCCCGTTTCAACCACTAAACAGGCCCGAAACAACGCGTAAACCGTTAATCTGCTGGGACATCGGTGGCGGGCGACAGGTTCACCGGCCGATCGAAAGCCTCGGCGGGGTAATATCCCGCCGGTGTCCGTAGAGGGTGGACCGGGCAACTAGTCGGGCAGCACGAACAACTCGTTGTCCGTGCGCCCCGAGGGTGCCTGCTCATTCAAGTTAAATAACGGCGCCTGCGGAACGCAAAGCGTGGAGCCGGAAATCCGCAACACGTTTTCGATGCTGTGACTAGGCCAGCATTTTCTTGATCGTCCCAAGTTCTTCCTCGTCGATCCCGGCAGCCTTGAGGTTTAGCTTGTCCAGGCCATCGATCCCCAGGCCAATATCAATGCCGTGCTTGATGAACGGGTTTTCCCAGACGGAATAGTTTTGCAAGCGGCGCTCGGTCCCGTAACGCTTGAGCACGGCCACACCGGTAGCGTCCGCGGCAATGCGGTCACGGCTGGCAACTACCAGTTTGGGCTCTTCCACATCGCCGTGCGACGGGCCACCGAAGACAAAGCTCTTGGTGCCGTCGAGAATATTAAGCGCAGGCTTGATTCCCAGGTTCAATTCCGCCACGCGGTGAACCATCGGCTCGACCTCCTCGACGTCGAGCTTCCGCCCCGCTGGCCCCACGCGCCGCCGACTGCCCGAGCTCTTTTGATCCGCCAGATTGTTGTTCCCTTTGAACGCGGTGTGAAACTCGCGGCGCGTGCGGTGATGGCTCATGCCGACAAACGCCTTCATCGACATTGTGAACCAGGCCTGGAAGTGCGTCTTGATGACAGGCACGTTGATCACGTGGTCCACCGCAAACAGCAATTCGGCCAGTTCGAAACCGTTGGGCCAATTTGTGGCTAAGGGATGTGTTACTTTACGCCAATGTTCAATATTGGCGGGTTTGCCGAGCTTTTCGAACTCGGCAGCAGCATCCTCCAGTCCGACGGCGACGACCGGCGCTTTGACGTCCGTAATTGCTTCGCTCACGGCATCCAAGTGCCCGACCGCTTTCATCACGTCGATCGTCTTGGGCGTGGTCGTGTTGAACAAGGGCGAAAAGCTGCGGTCGGCGACGATGATTCGCTTCGGCCCTTGCGCGGCGACCAGCTTGATCACGGCGTACAGAACCTCGGGATTCGTCGTCGTGGGGTTTGGCACGGCTCCGGTGACATTTGGCTTGATCAACACCGTCTGATCAGGCTTGATGAAACCCAGGCCGCCCGACAATTCGACCGCCTGCTTCACGGCCTCTTCCATGTTCGAGCCGCGGGCGATGCCCACGTCGGCAGGCCCTGACGCCGCCTTTTCAGCAGCCCGCAACATGCAAGGCGTTAATAGTCGCCCCGCGGTGCTGGCGGCCAGAGCCGCGCCTCCGGCGCTTTGCAAGAAATGGCGGCGGTGTTGAAAATGCTTGCGGTCGAGCATCAGGGGCCTCGCAATTCTCGTACTGTGGGGGAAGCGACAGGCGACGACGATGAATCTGTAACCGCCAGGCCCGATTCATGGGTGCGATTTTAACCACTCTTGCAAATCGGTGCGAATTTTCTCGGACTGCTTGTTCAGCTTCTCGGCCTCGGCGGCCGTGATTTCCTTCGAGGCGTGGATGACCTGCATATTTGCCTCGCGCAAGGTCGCTAGCTCCTTGCGGAACTTCTCGGGCACGGGCTGCGGCTGGTCAATCGTTTTGGCACGGACGTCGCGCAAAACCGCGGCAAGCTCATCACCCGCGGCGACGACCGAAGCGATCTGAGGAAAATCCTTCTCAAGCTCGTGATGACAATCCAAACACATGTCAGTCAGTTTGAAGTCAGCCGGAGGGTTGCCGATATCGTGGTTGCCGTGGCAATCGACGCACGTCGGATACTGCGTGTTGATGCGTTTCGAAAAGTCCCAGTGGTGCGGACCGGCGGCTAACTGCTCGGCCGCCTCGACATGGCATTCGCTGCAGACCTGCAGGTGTGCGCTCAGCTTGGTGCCGATAAAGCCCGAGGCCTCTTCGTGTGCCTGGCCGTCGATCTCACGATTGCCTCCGTGGCAGTCGTAGCAGGTCAG
>CAMFLN010000244.1 GCA_945957305.1 uncultured Planctomycetaceae bacterium
GGCGCGATCCCGCGAGCGCACCGTCGTCTGTGAGCAACCCAATCTGCGTATCCGCGAAAAATTTCCCGCGAACCGCGCGGCCGCCGTGCGCGCAAAATCCCTGCCTGGGAAGCACGGAAACCACTGAGGTCAGGCGTGGGCAGGCACACAGCGCAGCTAGCAGCGTCAAGCGGACTTTGGAGTATAACCCCGCGACCGCCCAGGTAAATCATTTCCCCAGGAAATTGCAACTTCCGCAGTTTCCCTCGGCACAGCGCCCGGCAGCCCACGCCTGTGAATCTGCGGGTTAGATAACCTCTGCGGGGCGCAGTGCGCCACGTACTTGGGGGCCGAGAGGCGTTCGCCACTCGCCGCTCGACGGATCGGCCCCAGTCGACCTGCTAGCAACTGGCCGGCGGTGCCCGCAGTGCAAGGTGTCAGCTGGCTTGACCCACGTGCGCTGCGCGACGTAACATGTGCGGCCTTTCTGATTTGAGGATGATCTGTCCCTGCGCGCCGGTCGTCGTCCCATGAGCTCTTGGAACCCCATCCGCAGCCCGCTCGCCTGGCTTCTGATCGCTGCGCTGGCAGTGCGCGTGGCGGCAGGGTTGTGGGCCCAGTCGCGTGTGGGACCGGGACAACAATTCGCCTTTGGCGATAGCGATGGTTACTGGAAGTTGGCTGGCACGCTCGCGCGTGGGGAACCGTACGAATATGGAGCCCCGCCGGCGCGAATCTTTCGCGCGCCTGGGTATCCGCTGATCTTGGCCAGCTTGTTCCTGCTGTATGGTGGCGAGCCCCCCATCACAGCGGCGATCGTGCTTAATGCAGGACTCGGAACAATCACGGTCGCCGGCGTGTATGCCTTGGCCGCGCTGTTGTTCGATCTCCGTACGGCGCGCATTGCCGGGGCGATCGCGGCCTTCTACCCGGGCGCGATCGGCATGAGCGCCTTTGTCCTCAGCGAAGCGGCGTTCTGTCCGCTGCTGATCGCGCAGCTGTTCCTTTCGACGCTCGCCTGGCAAGCAGCCCGTGTGAAACAGAGCGTGTTCTGGGCGCTCGCCGCAGGAGCACTCGGCGGGGCGGCGACGCTGGTGCGCCCCAGCTGGCTGTTCTTCACGCCGCTGGCCGCGCTCATCGGCTTGTTCGGAGTGCGTGTCATTGCGCAGCGGCTGACGATCAGTTGCTGCTTGATTTTCGGCATGGCCGCGATCATGGCGCCATGGTGGGTAAGGAACTACCATGAGGTCGGGCACTTCGTCCCCACCACGCTCCAAGTCGGGGCCAGCCTGTACGACGGTCAAAGTCCTCACGCCACGGGGGCGAGCAACATGTCGTTCGTCCCAGAGTTTGCAGCGCTCGAACAACGCAATCCCGCAGACAACGAAACGTACGAGTATCGGCTCGATCGGCGCTTGCGGCACGCGGCTGTCGATTGGATGACGACGCATCCGGGACGCGTGCTGCAATTGGCAGGGATCAAGTTTCTGCGCCTGTGGAACGTCTGGCCGAATGAGGCGGAGTTTCGCAGCTGGCCTCTGCGCCTGGCTGTTTTTGCAACGTACGTGCCGCTGCTCCTGCTTAGCCTTTACGGGGCGTGGCGGTTTACCGGCCGCGGCTGGCCCTACATTCTGTGCTGGTTGCCAGCCGGTTACTTCACCGCGATTCACATGATCTTTGTCAGCTCAATTCGCTATCGCGAGCCGGTGATGCTTTCGCTGGCGGTGTTGGCTGCTGCGGCGGTTGTTTTCCCCAGCCAGCCAGCTGACAGGACTTTGCCCACGAATGCGTTCCCCGATCAAGCGGCGAAGATGACCCTACGAGAGCGATGAGTGGCCCAGTGATCGCTTGCCCCCCTTGACGGCGGAGCCGTGACGGGCAAACGCTCTTCGAACGTAACACATCACTTAACCAGGATTACGCAAGGAAGCGGAAGATCCTCAAGCCCACGATCAACTTCTGCTGGTTCTTTTTCAAATGGGGAACGGTCGCCACCGTGATTGGTGTGCTGGCCGCGGCTCCCTATTTGTATCGCCATCTGGACGAGACTGTGCGCTGTCGAGTGGAATCGATCTTTGCCCAGCATTACCGCAATCTGAAAGTTACCGTGCACTCCGCGGCCCTGGCCGACGGCGGGATCCAGGTGCGCGGTGTCTCGATTGTCGATCCCAAAGCGGATGGTCCGCGCTCCGAGGTTGCTTACCTCGACGAGCTGTTCCTGGTTTGCAAAACCGACCTGGCTACCCTCGTGCGCAGCACGCCGCCGATCGTCGAAGTCGTGGCGCGCCGGCCGACCATTCGCGCGACGCGGCGCACCGACGGCACCTGGAGCACCAGCCGGCTGTTCCCGCTGCCGAAGTTCGGCGACAAGCCACCGGTTATCACGATCGAGGCGGCGACGCTGGAAATCTTCGATCCGTTGAAGAAGTCTCCCAAGTCACTCACCGTGCGCGACGCCTATTTCAAAGTCTCACGCTACAACGGCGGTCCACAGGCCAGCGCCACGCCCGGGCCGCAATTGCTGGGGCTCACCGGCTACTGCAGCGCCGACAACATTCGCCGCGTCGAGTTGGCGGGAACGTTTGATCCGGCCAGCGGCGCGATCGGACTGAATGGGCTGATCGACGGACTCGACGTTACGCCCGAGCTGATCAATGACATTCCGTACGATTGCCCGCAGGGGCTGAACCTGCTCGAAGCCCTGCGTGGGCAGGTGCATGGCAAGTTCGTCGTGCGCTACGACGGTAAGGCTCCGACCCCCTGGACCTATGACATTACCGGCCAGCTCAGTCGTGGGCGGCTCGACGATACTCGTCTGCCGCATCCGCTGACGGATTTGAAGGCGGGCTTCCACGTCACGACCGGGGGCTTCGCGATCGAGAACCTCACCGCCAACAGCGGCCCGGCGACCTTGACGTTGAACGTGCGCCGGGATGGCTTCGATGAAAAAGCTCCCATGTCGATCGTGGCCAAGGCGGTGCAGTTGAAACTCGATCGTCGCCTGTCCGCGATTCTGCCCGACTCGTGGAAGGAAATATGGCAAGACTCGTTGCCGGCCGGCGAGGTCGACCTCGACGCGAACTTGCAGTTTGACGGCGTTAAATGGACGCCCGACGTTGCCGTCACCTGTCACAACGTGGCGCTGACCTATCCCAAGTTCCCCTACCGCCTGGAACATGGAACGGGGCAGATCGTGTGGCGCAACAACGCTTTGTCGGTGGACGTGACCGCTTATAGCGACGTCGAACCGATTCGCCTGCGCGGCGATATTCGACAGCCCGGGGCGGACTGGAGCGGATCGTTTACCGTCGATACGCGCAATCTGCACGTCGATCAAAAGCTGACCCGGGCCTTGCCACCCAAGCCGCGCGAGATTGTCGAGTCGTTGAATGCCCGCGGATCGATCGGCCTGTTTGTGCACTATCACCGTGCACCGGGCGGGCCTGTGCATAATCGCATCGCGATTAGCCTGAACGGCTGCGACATGCGCTATGCCAAGTTTCCGTATCCCATCCACAATGTGCGCGGCGTGGTCGAAGCGAACGACAAGACCTGGACCTTTCAGGATCTGCAGGGAACGAACGATACCGGATTGGTGCGCTGCCAAGGAGACATGAAGCCTGGCCTGGAAGGGGACGTACTGGTCTTGCACTTCGCAGCGATGAGCATGCCGCTGGAAGAAGAGCTGCGCGATGCCTTGCGCCCCTCGGCGCGGCAACTGTGGAACGAACTCAACCCGTCCGGCGCCATCGACCTGCGTGTGGACGTGGTGCATCAAACCGGCTGGATCGATCCGCGGATTCATGTCACGGCGGCGCCGGTCAAAGATTCGGTCACGATCGAACCGCGGAAGTTCCCTTATCGCCTGGAAAAGGTGCGCGGTGAATTCGACTATGAAAACGGCCGGGTGATTCTGGAGCGGCTGGCCGCTGAACACGGTCCCAACTCGCACTTCTCGGGGCGAGGTTTTTGCGAGGTTGACGCCTCGGGGGGCTGGCGGCTGCACCTGGATAACTTGCGCTGTGAACGCCTGACAACCGATCGCGACTTGATGCAGGCACTGCCGCCGCGGCTAAAAAAGGCGATCACCGAGATGCACCTGTCAGGTCCGATGGCGCTCAGTGGGCGCTTTGACCTGGCGAGTTCCGGCCGTCCCGAGGAGCCGGTGCGCGCCGCGTGGGACCTGAACGCGGGTCTGCACCAGGTGCGCATGGCCTATTCCCTGCCGTTTGAAAACATCAACGGCCGATTGTGGCTGGTGGGAGATTTTGACGGGCGCAATTTCCGTTCGCGCGGCGAGTTGAATCTCGATTCGCTGACCTACAAGGATTTCCAATTCACCGAGATTCGTGGGCCCCTGTGGATTGACGATCAAAAGATGCTCCTCGGCGGGGCAGTTCCACCAGCGCCCGGCGAAGTGCCGCGCGCCGTCACAGCGCACTGCTGCGGCGGATCGGTTCGCACTGACGGCTGGGTCTCGTTCGGCCCGCAATCGCGATACAACTTCGACGCCGTCATCGTACAGGCGCAGTTGGCGCGGATCGCTCAAGAAGTTCTGGCCGGCCGGCAGCGCCTGACAGGTGACATTTCCGGCACCGTCAACATTCACGGACAGGGCTCGAGCTTCAGCCTGGCCGAAGGGGGCGGGCACCTGGAGTTGCGCAATGCCGACGTCTATCAGCTGCCGGTCATGATTTCGTTACTCAAAATCCTCAGCCTGCGCGCGCCTGATACTCACGCCTTTTCGATGAGCGATATCGATTTCCGCCTGGCGGGCGAACATATCTATTTTGACCGAATCAACTTCAATGGTGACGCGGTCAGCTTGCGGGGAACCGGCGAAATGGGGCTCGACAAGCATCTGCAACTCATGTTTTACACCGTAGTCGGGCGAGACCAATGGCGCGTACCGCTGGTGAGCGACGTGCTGGGGGGCGCGAGCCAGCAGCTGATGGCGATCTACGTCGACGGCACGTTGACCGATCCGACCGTGCGCAAACAGGCGCTTCCCGCGGTGAACGAAGCCTTGCAAGAGATTCAGGCCGAATTACAAAACATGAGCAACGGCAACACGGCCACGGCCAACGCGGCGCCCGGCACTCGGACCCAGCCGGCTCGTGTCGCTCCGGCGACCGCTACGCCAGCGCGCCGCTACTAATGAGTCTCGGGGTCTTGCTCCTTGACCTGGCGACATACACAAGCGTGAGACTGCGATGAGTGTCGGCCCCTTGCCCTCGGTGCGCGATGTAGCGGCCCTGTCACAGGTCGGGCCGCAGGGCGCGCATCTCGAACGAGCGCAGCAATCGGCTGCCCTGCAGGCGCGCCGCGTCGCCAGCGATCAATCCGCGGACGCCGCCGCGCGCGTCGAAGATCTTAACGACGAAATTAGCGTGGGGGATGATTCCGGCGGTGATGGCCGGCTCTCTTGGCAAGCCCCACCGCATTCTGAATCGCAGCCGGGGGACGCGCGCGGTCAGAACAACCAGGCGGAATCGCCGGAAGACGCGCGCGGGCAGAACGTCGATTTCACCGCCTAACGGTCTGTTCGCACTGGTAGAACCGGCCTGAACACCCCCCGCAGCACGGTGCGGCTTGATTTCCCCAGGCAGGGCGTCAACACTGCAAATAGTGGCGTGAATGTTAATATTGAAGATCCATCAATTACTTTTACCGTGCCAAGCCGCCGGGAAGAATCATGACGAAAACAGCCTCGGCGCTGACGGTCTTGGACCGCGAGTTTTTGGAAATTCGGGCGCGCGTGCTGGAGCTGGCCGCGGCGCTTGATCGCTTGGACCGCGCCGGTGGACCGCCGGCCGGCGATCCACGATGGGGCGCGATTCGCCAGGGAGTGGAAGTGTTGCGTTCTGTCTCTTATACACATCTCCGAGCCCACGAGACGTAGAGGAATCTCGT
>CAMFLN010000245.1 GCA_945957305.1 uncultured Planctomycetaceae bacterium
GTGGCATGGGAGTGGTTTACGAGGCCGAACAATTGTCGCTGGGGCGTCGCGTGGCGCTCAAAGTACTGCCGTTTGCCTCGGCGCTCGATGCGACGCGCTTGCAACGCTTTAAGAACGAGGCTCAGGCCGCGGCGCAGTTGCACCACTCGCATATCGTGCCGGTTTACGCCGTCGGATGCGATCGTGGTGTGCACTACTACGCCATGCAACTGATCGAGGGGCAGACGCTGGGGGCGCTGGTGCGCCAGATGGCACATTCGGCGGCACAACGCAACGGACAAGCGGCGAATACCGCGCCGGTAACCGAGGATTGGGTCGTGCTCGCCTCGCGCGAAGGCACCACCCGACGCGCGGCTACGCCCGAAAAAACAGCTACGACGCTCAATGCCGCCAATGTTCCGGCGGAGACCATCGCCACGCCGCTGGCGACAGACTTTACCGGCCTGCTGTCTGCCGAGCGAAAAAA
Organism: uncultured Planctomycetaceae bacterium; assembly: GCA_945957305.1. Classification (GTDB taxonomy): domain Bacteria; phylum Planctomycetota; class Planctomycetia; order Pirellulales; family JACPPG01; genus JACPPG01. Next base: position 467 of record CAMFLN010000245.1, read on the forward strand.
CGCCCGGGCGTCGTTTTATCAGGCCGCGGCACGTTTGGGCATTCAAGCGGCCGAAGCCTTGGAGCATGCCCATCAGGCAGGGGTCATCCATCGCGACATTAAGCCAGGGAACTTGCTCGTCGACGCACGCGGCAAACTTTGGATCACCGATTTTGGACTGGCGCAGTTCCAATCCGACGGCGGCTTGACGCTGACGGGCAATTTGCCGGGCACGATTCGATACATGAGCCCTGAGCAAGCCTTGGGCAAGCGATTCTTGCTCGATCATCGGACCGATATCTATTCGCTGGGAGTTACGCTGTACGAGCTGGTGACGCTGGAGCCGGCCTTTGACGACACCGACGGCCGGGTATTGGCGCGGCACATCGCCTATGAGGAGCCGCGCGCGCCGCGGACCATTGATCGTCATATCCCGCCAGATTTGGAAACCATACTGCTTAAGGCGATGGCCAAAGCACCTGCGGAGCGTTACGCCTCGGCGCAGGCTTTGGCCGACGACCTGCAACGGTTTCTCGACAGCCAGCCGATTCGCGCCCGGCGGCCCAGTCCGATTGATCGGCTCGTGAAGTGGGGGCGTCGCCACAAACCGCTGGTTGCCGCGGGCATGTTGCTGGTCGTGATTTGCGCGCTCGGATTCTTGGCCAGCACAATTGTCGTCGCTCGCGAACATCGCAAGACGAAGTTGGCCTATCAACGTGCGTTGGAAGAGCGCGCGGCCGCCGAGCGCAGCTTTCTTCAAGCACGGCAAGCCGTCGACACGTTTACGCAGCTGGGCGAGGAAGAATTGTTCAACAAGCCGTCGATGTATCAGCTCCGGCGCAAGTTTCTGGAAGCCTCGTTGGATTACTACGAAAGTTTTCTGGAGCAGCACAGCAGCGACTCCGTTGTGCAGGCCGAGTTAGCCGCCGCCCAGCAGCGTGTTGCGCGGATTGTGGACGAGTTGTCCGTGTTGTCTAGTTTTGGCCCTGTGCTACTTCTCTCCGATCAGCGCGTGCAGCAAGAGTTGGCCGTAACACCGCAGCAGCGGCAGCAGATTGAGCAATTGATCGAACAATTGTGGGACGAGCAAGGGGAAGCAGTCGCGGACGAACAACTCACACCCGAGGCTCGGCAGCATCAACTGGCCGAACAGCTGCGCTGGCATGAAGAGCAAATTGCCGGCGTGGTCCATGAAGAGCAAATGAACCGCCTGCGGCAGATCGCGCTGCAACAGCAAGGTCCTTTTGCCTTCAAGCGGCCTGAAATCATCGACACGCTCGAGCTGTCGCTCGAACAACGGCGACGCATCGTGGAAATCATCGCGGCGCACGCACCCCGCCACGGGCCGGGAGACCATCACGAGCATCCGCATCCCGGCGAAGGGCCGGGCGATTGGTCTCGTCCGCCTCCGCCGCGCGAAAAGGGGCCAGGGGAATCGCGCACGGCCAGGAAACCACGTGATGGGGAGGTAGCCCAGCTCACTTTAGACGAAGGAAAACTGCCGGCAGATTGGCCGGGGCTGGTCGAAAGCGACGATCTGCCTGCGCAGACACCGCCGGAGAATGCCGGTGCGGATGATTTTTACCCGCGGGAAAAGCCCTCGAGGCCGCGACGCGAGCGTCGCCCTCCGCCACCGCCTCATGATCGAGAATTCGGCGGACCTCATCACGGCCACTTCGGCGGACCAGGCGGACCGCCGCCGCCGCGCCCCTCGCATATGCGGCTCACCATGCGGGAAACGGTTGACGACATCTTAAAAGTGTTGTCGCCAACGCAACGTGTTGCATGGGAAGGGCTCGTCGGCGCGCCAATCGATTTTGACTTGCCGCTACAACCGGACGAAGGATTTTTATGGTAGTCGTGGCGCGAGTATGTGAGCCAATGATGTGCGCGGCGATAGCGGATTACGATCGTGTAATGGTGGAGGATATCGCTAGACATTTCAGCGATCGATTTGTATGGTCGCTAGAAGCCGGTAACGGGAACAGCAAGGGGGGGCAGAGAAGGAGCAGAGAGATGTCTCTGCGTCGTCTCATGCATGTCTCGCTGCGCTTTTGTTCACTGCGCTTTGGTCGCATAGATCGGCTGTTCGCGAGTTTCATCCAGGTTACTTTTGCCTGGCTGACGTCGGTCCGTGAGGACACAGGACTCGCGGGGCGCGACGCCACTCGGCAAATGCTTCTGCCGAGGTCAATCTTCGGCAGGCAGAGGGCTTCGGCGCCGATTGCCGTGCGCCAAGCCATATTGCCGCCACGGCGCTGTGCTGCCGATCGTCTCGCTTACCACGATTTCTTGTGAAGTGTGCTCGCGTCCGCGAAATGCACGGAGCAAAACAGGGCTGGCCAGGCCCTAGGACCGCAGAGAAGAGCAGGGCAATAACCACAGGTCGTCCACCATGTCACGCACGTTCTTTCGACAAGTCACTGCCGTAAGCCTGAAACGCAGCTCGGGGCGCGCCCTGTACGCTGAGGAGCTCGAGTCTCGGCATCTGCTGTCGGCCACCGGCTTCACGCCGACATATATCGAAACGCCGCTGGCAGGCTCGACCGGGTCGGGCTACACGCCCGCCCAGATTCGCGCGGCCTACGGGTTCAATAATCTTTCATTCGGTGGGACGGCTGCTGATGGCAGCGGCCAGACGATCGCCATTATTGACGCGTATAACGATCCCAACATTGCGTCGGACCTTGCCGCATTCGACAAGGCGATGGGAATCGCCGCTCCCCCGAGTTTCAAGGTGGTGAATCAAAACGGGGGATCCACACTACCCGGCACCGACCCCAGCCAGGGGTGGGAAGGTGAAATCGCACTCGACGTCGAATGGGCCCACGCGATTGCGCCCGGTGCGAACATCGTGCTGGTCGAAGCCAATGACGCCTCGGACACGAACCTGTTTGCCGCCGTCAACTATGCGCGGCAGCAAGCCGGCGTCTCCGTCATTTCCATGAGTTGGGGCAGTGACGACAATTTGGCGAATCGTAGTTTGGACCAAAGCCTCAGCACGCAATATCTCGTGACTCCTTCTGGACATCAGGGGATCACTTTTGTCGCCTCGTCAGGCGACGACGGTCATCCGAATTTCCCGGCCGAGTCGCCCAATGTCCTGGCGGTCGGCGGAACTGACTTGTACCTCACCTCGAGCGGAGCGATCACGAGCGAGACGGCTTGGACCCCCACAACCAGCGGAGGACAAACCTGGAGCGGCGGTGGCGGCGTGAGCCAGGAGTTCGCCGGCCGCAAGGTGCCTGACGTTGCCTACAACGCAGGCATCGGCATGGCGGTTTACGACACGTTTGGACCCAATCACGGCTGGGTTTCGATCGGCGGGACGAGTGCCGGCGCTCCGCAGTGGGCGGCCTTGGTGGCCATCGCCGATCAGGGACGTGCTCTATCGGGCCTCGGCACGCTCAACGGCGCCAGCCAAACGTTAGCTGCGATCTACGCCGCTCCGTCCGCTGACTTCCACGACATCACCAGCGGCAGCACACAATTTCAAGCGGCCGGCACGGGATACGACCTGGCCACCGGGCGCGGCACGCCGCTTGCCAATCTGTTGATCCCTTATTTGGCCAGCTACGGTAGTTCGACCGGCGGTGGCACTTCGGGAGGTACAACGACAGCGGCGCCCACCGCGCCCGGCAGCTTCACCGCGAGCGCCCTGTCAACGACGCAAATCAGCCTCAGCTGGGCATCGTCGACCGGCGAGACAGGTTACCACCTGTACGAAAACCAAAACGGCACTGCGGTGCTTGTTGGAACTTACGCGGCAGGAGCCACATCGGCCACGATCACCGGGCTGGCGGCAGGCTCGACGCACAGCTTCCAGCTCGTCGCATACAACTCGTCAGGCACCGCGGCGACGAATTGGGTGCAGGCCACTACGCAATCGAACGTCGTTACGGTGACCGCGCCCACGAATTTTACGATTACAGCCACCTCCACGACGACAGCGCGACTGTCTTGGAGCACGGTCGCTGGTGCTAGCGGTTATCGCGTCTACGAGTGGATCAATGGACAGGCCGTGCAAGTGGCCTCGCTGGGCGCCGGCACAAGCACCACGACGATCAGCGGGCTCAAGGCCGGCTCGCTCGATTACTTCTACGTGAATGCCTACAACGCCACCAGCAGTGCATCGACGGCGTGGGTCAGCATCATCATGCCGAATACCGTCGCGCTCACTGCACCAAGCGTGGTAGCATCCGCGACCTCGTCGACGACAGGGACCTTGTCTTGGACTGCTTCAGCGGGCGCGTCCGGATACCAAATCTATTATTGGAACGGTTACCAGTCCGTCCTGCTGGGATCCGTTGGCGCGAGCACAACGTCGGTTTCACTGAGCGGTCTGTCGGCCGGCACGACGTCCTACTTCGCGGTCGTGGCCTACAACAGCACGACCACTGCCGCTTCGAAGTGGGCGTCGATCACCACATCTGCGGTAAACTCCGCGCGTCTCGCGGATATCGCCTTCGCGCAATCGGTGACGGAAGTTCATCGCTACAGTTGGCTGCTGTAGCCGGCCGTCGAAGGCTACTCGATTGACTTTCGGGAAGCAGGACTGCCAGGCAGACAGCGGTGCGATACCGCGCAGTCGGATCGCAGCATTGGTAAATTGCTGACCATCACAGCCCCAGATCGCGTGCGTATTTAGCTCAATATCGACGGAAATCTGTCATTTCGTGCCTTGGGCCTCGATTTCGGCTCGACACTTGCACCGCTAAGCGCCACCATTGAGGCGCCGGGGAGAGGTCATCTCCGGCCCAAGCAACTTAAGTCGCGGAACCGGCAATGATCTCGAATGCAACGGAAGGGAAGCCGATCGAGACCAATGCTTCCGGCGAGCCGCTATTTCCCCTGCGGTTCACGCCCTTTGAGTACTACTATCTGCTCGAAGATCGGCCTGGCTACGCGTCGAACTTCCCGATCAAGCTGGAAAGCCACGGCGCCCTCGATCGTGCGGCTTTCACGCGTGCCTTTCAACTGACGCACGAGCGACATCCCTTCCTGGCGGCACGGATCGAATACGATCAAGGCAATTGGCCACAATGGGCGGTTGGTGCGCCACCGCCCATTCAATGGGCTCCACCGGCCGAGAGTGATGAAACTTCAATTTCGCGAGCCATGTCGGGCGGCCTGCGCATGACGATCCGCCAGCGTGGCGAGACGACGGAATGGGAATTCGTTTTTCATCACGTGGCCGTCGATGGGCTCGGTGCTTTTCAGTTCATCATGGATCTGTTTTTGGCGTACGATCATCTTTCCCAGGGGTTGGCCGGCCCGCTCCCCTGGCGACGCATTGATCGGGACCGCTTGCGCGATCGCGATGGCCACCGCCTTTTCAAGAAGCATGTTCATTTGCGTGACTTGGCGCGGTTAGTCCAAGTCACCTTGCCGATCAACATTCGCCGCGCAGCGATGGTGAGCGAACACCGCGAGACGCCCAAAGG
>CAMFLN010000246.1 GCA_945957305.1 uncultured Planctomycetaceae bacterium
CCGACGCGCATGGGACGCTCGAACAAGATAATCAAGCCCGAGACGAAATTGGCAAAGATTTCCTGCAAGCCGAAACCGAGACCGACCGTCATGGCCGCGACGAGCCATTGCACGTTCGACCAGCCGATGCCGATCATCCAGAACGCAAAGGCCAGGCCGACCAGCGTAATCAGATAGCGCGAGACGGTCGTGATCGCGTAACGTCCGCCCGGGTCCATGGGCAAGCGTTGCAAGAATGCGATTTCGAGCAAGCCGGGCAGGTTGCGGCCGGCGACGAAGGTCATCAGCAAGATCAAGCCGCTCAACAGGGCGTCGCCCAACGTGATGTAGCGCACGTTGGCCAGCATGACATCGGCGCCCCCCTTCATCGTGATCTGTTCATTGCCGACATAGGGCCATAATTGGCAGCGATCCAGGATTCCTAACGCCGGCAGCACGTCGATCCAGATGGCCCAACAACCAACCGCCAGGGCCACGTTGACGACGCTGCGCAGCAGCCGACGCGTTTGCAGGTCGATCGTGACCAGGTCGACTGGTTGCGGATGCGTACTCGGCGCTGGGGCATCGGGATGCACGACATGCTGGGCTTGCGCCAGGGCGACCGCGCGCCGCTCGCGCGCTTGTTTGATCGCCAGTTTGCGTCTCGCCACGAGCAAGCAGCGCTGGGCGAAAGCCTGCGTGATCAACAGCCCCAGCAGCAGCCACATCATGGCATGCAATCGCCAGGCAAGCTCCACGGCGGTGTAGAAGTAGCCTGCCGCGGCAACGATAGCCAAGGCGAGTGGCCCACTGACCGCGACCAGGTGCCACAGGCGCGGCTTTCGCCAGAACCAACTAATGTCGTTGCGTTCAACGATGGACGTCAGTAGTCCCCGCTTGGGATGCATGACGAAGTGGGCAAAGACGGCTAGCGAGAGCAGGGCCGTGATAAAGGCCAATCGTCCCAGCGGTGAGCGATGAATTTCGAATTCCGGGGACTCGACAACCGCCACGACGAAGCTCAGTGGCAAACCGATGAGCATGCCCCAGCGCAAATGCCGACCCACGAGCACCACGGCCTCGGCCGGCCAGCCGAAATGGGCCTCGGCCAACCCCTTGCGGCGGCAAATCTGACGAAAGGCTTCCAGCGACAAAAGCAACATCGCCGTCATCCGCAGCCCGTAAGCGATGCTTTGAGCGTGCAATGATGCATGGGCCGGCGCTGTGATCCGCCAACTGATCAGGCCTAGCACCAGTGGCCAGAGCAGAGCCAAGACACCGGTAAGCACCGCCACTTCCAGCGTCGGGCGAATCTCGGCGGCATAGGCCTGCGTGGTCTTCAAATCGACGGCGTGAATGCGCCGCCGCAGATAACTTTGCGCGGCGGCCAAGGGGACCAAGGCCAGCGCCGCGAGAATATACAGCGACGGGTTGCCGCGGACATCGCGCCCCAGCTCGCGCAGCAGCAACCAGGCTTGTTTCGCATCAGTCAACTTGACGAAGCCATCCCACGCGCGGCGAAAATCGCTCACTCCTACGACCGGGGCGCTGCGCACCCAAAGAATGCGTTCGCCGATAAAGTCTTTGTAATGTTCGACCTCTTCGATCAGGTTCTTCTCGTTGAGGATCAGCTTGATTTCCAATCCTTCGAGATAGTCGTAACCGTCGTCGATCTGCGATTTCAAATACCCGCGTCGCGCCTTCAACAACTCGCGCAGCGCTGCTTCGATTTCCTCGCGTTGATCGGAGGACAATTGCGGGTCCATGGTGGCCATGATTTTGTAAACCTGGCCGTCAAAGTCGTCTAACGCGTCGTGCTGATCATCGAGTTCGATCAGGCGCGCGCGCACGTGCGCTGCTTCGTTTTGCGCTTCGCGCAGGCGTTGGCGATGCACGCGCAGGTCCGGTAACTCAGCCTGCTGCTTTTGTAACAGCAGCCCCACGGCGTCCGTCATGCCTGCCGCGTCGATGCGTTCCTTGACGCGTTGGAACCTGGCTTTCACTTCGGCAAATTCTTTTTTCAGATCATCGACCGTCTTCGACATGGCGGCGATCTTGGCCGGAAAGCCGTCCGGACCATTTTGCTGCTGCGTCAGCTCGGCGTTCTTGTCGGCCAAGGCCTTCAGCTCGGGCATGGCCGCCACGGCGGCGCGGCGCGCCTCCTCGGCCTGTTTCATGGCCTCTTGCTTGCGCCGCTCGTTGAGCAGGTCCCGACAGCGCTTGGCATTCGCTTCGGCCTGGCGCACGCGCAACGAGGCGGCATCCTGCTTCGCGGCGATCAGTTCAATATTCGATTCGTACCAGGCCCGCTCGTTGTCGCAGGCTTCGATCTCGGCTTGCAAGGCGCGGCGCCGTGCTGTCAGAAATTCGCGCCGGGCTTCAGCGACGTCGAGAGCATCCGTGGCCGGCGGCAGCGTCGAAAGCTCTTGCTCGGCCTCTTTGAGCCGCTCTTGTGCGGTGGCCAAAATGGCCGGCAACTCGGCGCGACGGCGCTTGGGTTCGGCTTCCAAGTCCGCGCGCTTGGCTTGCTGTGTCTTCAGCTCGGATTCCAGATCGACCAGCTTCTGTTCGAGCTGCGGGATCGTGAAGCTGTCGGGCACGTCGACCAGCGGATCGTGCGGCGGGGCCTCGAGCTCGGCCTTGGTCTGTTTCAAATCCTCAGGCGCGTGCGAGCGGCGCGCCTTCCAGTCTGCGACCTTGCCTTCCCAATCCTTGACCGCGGCGAGTTGTTCGAGCGTGCCCTTGTAGAGATCGACGATCTTCGTCTTGAGCTCTTTATCAAGTTCCGGCGAGTCTTCGACCCGCTTGAGCCGCTCCTGAATGATGGCCGGTGTCAGCTTCGCCGCCGCATCGGGTGCGGGAGCATCGTCAAAGGCGAGTGCCGGCGCGGTTGAGCCGAAAATGATGAGAGCCAGTAGCGCTGCGCAGCGGAGCACGCGCGCACACTGAAGCGGCGTCCTGTAGCGCGCGCGACAGACAGTTGGCAGAGTTTCTAGCACGACGATCCCTTGTGAACGCTTTCGCCCCGCACAGTCGACTCGGCGACTAAACCGCAGAATGTCTAGCTGCGAGTTACAGCAACCGTGGTACCGCTCGCCTGGCAGTGTGGGCTTGTACTCCGGACTGCTCGACGAACCAGCAGTTGCAATACAAGCTGGTTCGCGACTTACTGCTAGCGAGTTATTGTTCCGGCCCGCCCCGGCAGTGTTGAAGTGCTGGCATCCGCCGCGAAGGGGGCCGGATTGTAGTGACAATCGCCGACCACGAAAACCCGAACTCCGCCCGGGTGTAGCTCGTTACGAGCTTTTAACTTGCGGCCAGGACGCCGCGGTCCAAGAGCGCGGCGAAATGCCCCGTGCTGGAAGATTGCCGCGAGATTCACTTGCCACTGCGCACGCAGCGGAAGCCGACGTGATTATTGCCCGTGTCCACCGCGCCGCTGCCGCGCGTGCCTGGCATGTACCGGGTGCAGTACTGGTCCGTGCAGAGAAATGATCCGCCGCGTTGCGAACGCTTGGGCACGCCCGGTTCGCGCGGGTCGTAGCTTTCGGTCGGGCCCGGCGGATTGTGAACTGCCCCGTCGCTTCCCGGCACAAGCGCCGCGTAGTAGTTGTAGCGGTACCAATCGCTGCACCACTCCCACGTATTGCCGGCCATGTCGAACAGTCCAAATCCGTTGGCCGGATAGGAACCGACCGGCGCCGTGTGCGTGTGGCCGTCGAGCGCCGTGTTGTTGTGCGGAAACTCTCCTTCGAAAATGTTCGCCAGATACTTGCCGCCGGGCGTCAGCTCATCGCCCCAGATGTAAGGTTCGCGATCTCGCCCGCCACGCGCCGCGAATTCCCACTCGGCCTCGGTCGGCAGTCGTTTGCCGGCCCACTTCGCATACGCGACGGCGTCGTCCCAAGAAACGTGTACCACAGGGTGCTTCTCGCGACCGCCAAGATTGCTACTGGGTCCTTCAGGGTGGCGCCAGTCAGCGCCGGGTATGTAACTCCACCAGCGCAGGTATTGATCGAGCGGCACCTGGTACGGCGGTGGAGTGAACACGACCGAACCGGCAACCAGATTTTCAGCAGGGGCGCCGGGGTAATCCTCGGCCCGCGGGATTTTCTCGGCGACGGTGACGTAGCCTGTCGCTGCGACAAACGCGGCGAACTGTTCGTTGGTCACCTCGGTCGTATCCATCCAGAACCCGTCGACAGCCACCAGGTGCACCGGCCGCGCGTCAGGCATGGCGTCGCGACCGCCGCAGACCATCGACGTGGGATCTTCGGTCCCCATCCAGAAAACGCCACCCGGAATCCAGACCATGCCCGGGGGCGGTTCGCCAGGGGCCGGAGTGTCATTGACGTGTGGTGTCGCGAGCGGGCTTTTGTCGCGCGAGTTCGCAAGCGAGCCATTGTGGGAATCGCTTTCCGAGGCGGTTTCCGTCTGACGATGCGCGGCGAATGCGTACACCAGTCCGGCCGAAATGCCGGCCACGACGAGGGCGAGCAACACTCGTTGCCGGCGGGAGAGGGGCCGCGAGGCAGGCGCAGCAAGATGAGGAGGAGCCACAGGGGCCGGACGATTCTGTTTTGTTGACACGGGATTATTTTGCGGCAAGCGTAGTGCGCGAGGCGACGAATCGCCGCGACGGAGCGATGCATTACTTGTAATCCAGTCCCGCGGCGGCGTCCAATCGCCACTGCTGGCGGTTGTACAAGCACGGTCCCAAGGCATAGAATCTCGGGCAATCAAGGCTTGGGTTCTGCACCAGTGCCCAACGCTTTCCGCAAGCCGAAGGATCGAGCCAGAGCAGAGCGTTCATGCCTCCCAAGGAAAAAATTCACATCGTCGGCATCGGTGACGATGGACTGGACGGTGTCACCAGCACGGCCCGGGCTTTGATCGAGCAGGCTGACCTGCTGGTCGGAGCCGATCACACGTTGCGGCTGGTTCCAGCCAGCGATGCCGAGCGGCTCGTGGCCGGTGGCAACCTGGACGCCATCGTCGAGCGAATCGCCGGGCAGTCGAATGGCCGCGTCGTCGTCCTCGTTTCGGGCGATCCGTTGTTCTACGGCCTGGCCCGCTACCTGTGCGAAAAGTTGGGCAAAGATCGCTTCGAGGTTGTGCCGCATGTCAGCAGCATGCAACTGGCGTTCGCCCGCGTCAAAGAAAGCTGGGAAGAGGCCTACCTGACGAACCTCGCGAATCGTCCGTTGGAGCAGGTTCTCGAACAGATCCGTATCGCGGAAAAGGTCGGGCTGTTTACCAGCGAAGAATGCCCCCCCGCCAAAGTCGCCCGGGGACTGTTGGACCGGCGGATCGACTACTTCTGGGGCTATGTTTGCGAGAATCTCGGTTCGCCGGACGAGCGCGTCACGCGCGGTAGTCTCAAGGAACTGGGGTCGCAAGAATTCGCGCCGCTGAACGTGATGATCCTGGTGCGCAAGCCCGATATGCCCGACCGCCCATCGGACGAAGTCGGCCGGCGGCTGTTTGGCAACCTGGATGAAGCCTTCCTGCAATCGAAGCCGAAGCAGGGGCTGCTCACCACGAGCGAAGTACGCACAATTGCCCTGGCGCAGCTCGACCTGCGGACGATGAGCACCGTGTGGGACATCGGCGCCGGCAGCGGATCGGTGGCGATCGAGGCCGCGCAAATTGCCTCGGGGGGCAAAACCTACGCGATTGAAATGGACCAGGAAGATCACACGCTCATCCTGGATAATGCGGCGCGGTTTGGCGTGCGCAACCTCGTGGCTGTGCTCGGCCGCGCTCCCGAAGCGTGGATCGACTTGCCTGATCCCGATGCGATTTTTGTCGGCGGCAGTGGGCGCGAAATCAGCCGGCTGCTCGACCTGGCCTACGAGCGGCTGCGGCCCGGCGGGCGATTGGTTGCCAATACGGGCAGCATCGAGAAC
>CAMFLN010000247.1 GCA_945957305.1 uncultured Planctomycetaceae bacterium
GGCGAACACTTCGAAACTGTGGGGCGTCTTAAGAAGTAGTTTATTGTGCCGCCCGAGGGATCGATTCGGGGTAGGCGCGCGAAATTCTGTTTTTACCCCTTGTGAAAAGCACCCCCATGACTGCAAACTGCAGAAAGCGATATCCCACCCGCCGGGAAGCGCCTTCGCGGCGTTCCCAGCGACCAAGGGACACGGAGCGTCCCCCCCGCACACGGCCCAACAGCCGACCGGAACCAACGGTCAGCCCGAAAGCCTCTAAGAGCCCCGCCCAGCAGGACATGAGCAAAACCGTAAGCAAGCCGACCGAAGCCTCGAAAAAGCCCCGCCGCCGTCCCTGGCGACATCCCACGCAGCGCGGAATCAAGGTGCCGTACGCCGCGGCCGCGGCCATTTCCCTGATGGAAATGGGCATCACCGACTACGACCGTATTGCAGCCGCTGTGGGGCTGAACGCTGCGGAAGTTGAACGTATCGACATGGCCGAGGATAAGGCCATCCGGCAACTTTGCCTGGCGGGAGTGCCCTATGGCCACTATTTCACGCTCGAGCATCAGATTCGCTGTCCCAAATGCAGCGGCATGATCACGCTCGCCCCGTGCGTGGCCTGTGACGCCCCCAGCGCTTGGCGCCCCTCAATGCCTGACAACGTCGTCCCCAGCGCGGACTGACCGCGGTCTGCCAGAGAGTAGCTTCGCGCCGCGGGCAGCGTTTCTGCCACGGAACTGCGTCCCTGCGCCGCCCTGTCGCTTCGCCGTTGTGCGCGTGTCGCCGCCGGTTTCTCTCACAATCGTCAGCTTTCGCCGTATTTCTCTCGCACAAGCGACGTGATTGAATTCGCACGCGCTCGCTCCGTGTGTCTATTTCATTGACGCGGCCGGTCCCGCCTCGGAAAATGCGCTGCAGAGGTCGTGTCGCGCGTGTCACTCGCCCCACACGGCACAGCGTGCCGCGCGCCTGGATCGCGGCGGGGAAGGTTCCTGTGAACGCACTCCATCTGAGGTTGGCCGCCTGGGCTCTGCAGCAGTGCCATGTTTATGGGTGTATCGCGGGCCTCGCGGTTTGCGGTGTGACGGCGTGCGCGTCCGGAGCCGACAAGGCGCCGACCAAGTCGGAGCCCGCCGCCGCGGCGGCCGCTGACGCCAAGGAAGAATTCCGCACGGCGAAGCGCGAGATTCAAGCACGCTTGCGCAATAAGCAACCGTTTGAGCGGATCGCCGCGCTGCGTCAAGTGGGTCATTATCCCACGGTCGACGCAGCCAAGCTGGTTGTGGGTGTGGGGCTGAAGGACGACACACCGGAAGTTCGCAGTGCCGCCTACGACACACTGCTCGATTTCAAAGACGATCCTGAAATTGCCCGCTACCTGTTGCTCACCGTCAGTAAGGAGACCCGCCGCGGTTCGCAGAGCGCCACGGCGCTGCCGCTGGTCGCGGTGTTGCTCGCCTCAAACGTTCCAGGCATGGATCGTGAGGTGACCGCCTATCTCGAACGGCAAGGAAACACGCACGAGGGGCTCGCCCTGCTCGAAACGTTGGCCGACGAACTGGGCGATCATGGGCAGGCCGAGGATGTCCCCTCGCTCGCTAAGCTGACCGCTTTGAAAACATTCCACGAGGAATTCGGGTTGCGCCGCGCCGTGGTGCAGGCCCTCGTGAAAATCAGTGCTTCGCAGGCCATCGGCCAGTTGATCTCGATTTTGGAAAAGGTGCAGGGCGAGATACGTGGCGAAATCCTGAAGCACTTGACCGACAGTACGGGCGAGGAGTTCGGCCTCGATAGTAAAGCCTGGTCCGACTGGTGGAAGGACAACGAGAAGACGTTTCAAATGAACGGCGCTGCCGGCCCGCGCAAAGAGGTGAAGGGGCTGGCGGCAGGCCCCGGAGCGGGCGGGTCGATGTACTATGGCTTGCGCATCTACGCCCAAAAGCTGGTGTTCATTATCGACACCTCGGGTAGCATGATGGGGCCACGCTTGGCCGCGGCAAAACGCGAGTTGCTGCAAGCGGTGGACGGGTTGAGTGACGACACGCAATTCAGCATCGTGGCATTCAACAGCGTCGTCTATCCCTGGCAAAAACAGCTGGTGCCCGCCAACTCGACGATGAAGCAAGCTGCCGCGCGGTGGATCAACGCGCTGGAGATCGGCGCGACGACGGCTTCCTACGATGCGCTCGAAGCCGGCTTACGCTTCGATGCCGAGGCGATCTACTTCCTGACCGACGGCGCCCCGCACGGCGGAAAGGTATCCTCGCCCCCGGACATCGTCACGCTCATTTCGCGAGAAAACTACACCCGGCGGCTGTCGATCTACACGATCGGTATCGACGCGGGCCCGGCTGGCGGCCTCTTCGACGAATTTCTGGCGGCGCTCGCCCGGCAAAACTGGGGCGTCTATCGGCGCGTGGACCAGTAGCCGGCCAACCATGTGCGCTCGCTCCTTGTGCCGCTGCCATTGATGTGGCAACATCCTCTCCGCTACCTCTGCGCTACGAGATTAGGGGATAGCAAGATACCGCTTCTACAAGTAGCGGGCGCGGTGCGCCGTCTCTCGATTGCGGGAGTGCACGTTTCTTGCACTCTCGCGTGCTTCTCGTTTGGCGCTGTACATCGCCTGGTCGGCGTCGTGCAACAGCTGGTCAACGGTTGCGGCATTTTCCGCCACCGCCAAACCAATGCTGGCTCGCGCGTGCAACAGCCCGTCAGCCAGCGCAATCGGTTGCTCGATTTCTTCGCGAATGCGCGCGACCACTTGTTCGACTTGAGGACGCGACCGCATGCCCCCTAGGACGACGACGAATTCGTCGCCGCCGTAGCGCACCACCAGATCCTCGGGCCGGACACAGCGGAGCAACCGTTGCGCCAAAGTGTGCAGAACTCTGTCCCCGACCAGATGTCCGTGAGTGTCGTTGATGAATTTGAAATCGTCGACGTCGAGAAACAGCAGGGCCACGGGAAATGCATCCTCGCGCTGCTCGCGCGTCAATGCTTGAATTGCCGCGGACAATTGCGCGCGTCCGGGCAGCGTCGTTAAAGGGTCGCGCGGCACACGCTGAGAGCTCTCTGCGGCGGGGCTCGCGGCGGGTTGCGCATCGCGCACGACCGCGACCAGCAGCGATTCACGATCGGCGACGACAAACTGCCAACGAACGCTCACTTCGGTGTACTGGCCGTCTCTGTCACGCTCGATGCCGCGCACCAGCGGAAAGTCTTCGTCAGCCTCGGCCGAAAGCTCGTGCTGCTGCTGATTGCTTTCGATGATGACCACGTCGGCGAGCGGCATGCCGACGAGCTCATGCATTTCGTACCCCGTGCGTGCGGCTGCCGCCGCGTTGGCCGCGCAAATCTCGCGACTTTCCTGCTCGACGAAGTACACCGCGTCCGTGGTCAAATTCAACGCCGCGGCCATGGCCGGATGCGCTTGATGCCAAGACGCCTTGCCGAGGGGAGCCGGGACACCGTTTTCGCGCTTACTGGCAGGAGTGTCCGCACGATGTTGTTCGACCGGCGCGCCAGTAGCTCGCTTGACCGTCCGTCGCTGGTCCTTGAGAAGTCCGTTGTAGTTCATTGATCTCGGTTGTCGACTTCGAGGGAGTTCATCAAGTTGTGAATTCTTCAGGCGGGGATCAGGCACGCGGCGAGTGGCAGGCAGTAAAAGCGTGGTGATCAGGCCAACGCTTCGACAGGGGCGAATTCGTCGGCAACCTCCTGCGTGAGTTCTTCTGCACTCTCAGTCGCAGTTGTGCGGCCGGCCATGTCGAGAAACACCTGCCGCATCCGCATGATGTGCCGCGACAAGGTGAACTCACGCAAGAAGCGTGCTCGGGCCTGGCGGCTCATCGTGCTACGTAGCTCCGCATCCCCCGCCAGCGCAGCCAGCCGGTCTGCCACAGGCTCGATGGTGCGCGGTTCGACCAGATAGCCGGTTTCCCCGTCGACGACCATCGACGGGATGCCGCGCCAACGCGTGGCCACGATTGGCAAACCGTACGACATGGCTTCGATCAAGACGACCGGCAGAGCCTCGGATTCGTAGAAACTGGGGAAACAGAAGACGTCCGCCCGGGCAAAGGCGGCGAACTTTTCTGTGCCAGTCAACATCCCCAGGAACTTGACCTGTGATTCCAGGCCGAGTTCTGCGACGCGAGCGTGCACCTGCTCGGCAAAGGCCGGACTTTCCCACTGTCCCATTACCTCGAGTTGGAATGGGACACGCCGTTGTTGCAGTAGGCGGACCGCCTCGATGACGACCAGCAGCCCTTTGGATTCTTTCAGGTTGGCGACGAACAAGATGCGCAGCGGCTCGTCGCTGGTTTGTCGCGGGCTCGGTTCGCGCCGCGCTACTGTGGTCGTCGGATCCTCGATCCCGTACGGGATGATGTATTCGCGGCGCGCTTGCAACCGGTGGGCGTCATCCGGTGTGAACGTCGACAATCGCACTGCCGCATCGGGGCGAAAATACGCGCGGCGAAACAACCAACGCTGCCAGCCGGGCAAGCGGTCGTACAGCTCGGACAG
Source organism: uncultured Planctomycetaceae bacterium (assembly GCA_945957305.1). Classification (GTDB taxonomy): domain Bacteria; phylum Planctomycetota; class Planctomycetia; order Pirellulales; family JACPPG01; genus JACPPG01. The sequence goes on from CAMFLN010000247.1 coordinate 4,516, forward strand.
GCCGCTGGCATGAAAGTGAAAGATCGTCTTGGAAAACAGCCACCGGGTGGGCAACAGAATCGCGAAATCGCGAAACATCGTCACGCGGACCGGCCCTGCCGGCGGATAGTACAGAACCTTCACTCCGCGAAAAACGCGAGCCCACCAGATGCGACCGATGATGGTGAACAAGGTCAATAATTTCGACCAGCCGAAACGGCCGACTTCGCTCGCCTCGGTCGACAGTCGCACACCAACATGATGCAGCTCGACGCCCGGCATGTCGCTTTCGAGCAGCCGCTGAATCATGATCGGCTGGCCGAGGTACGGCGGCGGAGTCTGGCCGACAATCAGGACCTTAACCATAAACCGGCTCCTCCTGCTGGCTCTCGATGACCACGGTCTCGCGATCGCGAAGTGTGATGGGCTCGGAGGTTTGTCGCGGCCGATCGCGTTGTACCTTGAGCGCCGCCTCGCCCAGTTCCGCCGCGACGTGGTTACCGATGCTGCGGCGGCGGCGCAGAATGGCCCACTGCAAGGGGCGCACGCTGAACAATCCGAGTCCCAGCAATACGTAACTCGTCGGATAAAAGGGATCTGTGAGAATCGCGCGCCTGAACATCTGCCGGGCGATCCGGCCGCGACCGCACATGGCCTGCTTGGCGCCGTGCGCGGTATATGCACATGCCCGCTGCCGGCGCGGCAGACTCGCGAATGCGGGCATGGCGTAGACACGCCGCTGTACTTCGAGTTCTGATTCCAGCGTGCGAGTCGGATCCGAGCTGACCGTCATCCCGTCGTGAAAGCGGTAACACATTACGGGCTGATCGATATAGGCGAATTGCGAACGTGCGGCGAGTTGCCGCCAAAAATCGTAATCCTCGCCAAAATCCATTTCCTGATCGAACTCGATTCCGGTTAAGGCCGAGCGGCGAACCATGCTGGCCATTGTCAGGCAGCAGCGGCGCCCCAATTCTCCCAGGATGTTTCCGGTCGGACGCTGGCCCGGCATGCGATCGCTATACAATCCCAATCGTTGCCCTTGCGCGTCGACCAACAAGGCGTCGCCGTAGACGACGTCCACTTCCGGATGCTTCTCAAGGATGCTGATGCAGTCGGCGAGCGTCGTCGGCAGCATCAAATCGTCCGAGTCGAGAAACATTACGACGTCGCTGTGGGCCGCGCGAATACCGGCGTTCCGGGCTGCCGAGCGTCCGCGGTTCGGTTGGCGAATGACGCGCACCGGCGCGGGAAATCGCGCGAGAACCTCGGCCGTGTTGTCGGTCGAGCCATCGTCGATAATCACGATTTCATCCGGCGTGCGCGACTGCGCCAGCACGCTTTCGACCGCCTCGACGACCAACCGCGCGCGGTTATACGT
>CAMFLN010000248.1 GCA_945957305.1 uncultured Planctomycetaceae bacterium
CTCCGTCGGCTACCCTCTACTATTCCCGAGTTTGACGCGAAGTTGCCGCACTCTTAGCATGAGAGCCGACGGGATTGCGGCCACTGAACAGCTGTCATTAATCGGCCCGGGAATTGCCCGATGCTTTACCTCCGCGGCGGCTCACCTGATGTTCGCCAGAATTGGTCGCGACGCGACGTGCTGCGCGTGGGGCTGGCGGCTGGCGCGGGGTTGGTCGGAGGACTGCCGCTGTCACCCGTAGCCCACGCGGCCGGGAATGGTCGAGGCAGTTTTGGCCGCGCAAAATCGCTGGTGCTGGTGTACCTGTTTGGCGGGCCAAGCCACATTGATATGTGGGATATGAAGCCCGACGCTCCCAGCGGTATTCGCGGCGAGTTTCGTCCCATCCCGACGAATGTTCCCGGCATCGAGATTACCGAGCATCTGCCGCAACTTGCCCGCTGTGCCGATAAGTATTCGATCATCCGCTCCCTGACGCACGGCGACAGTTCGCACGGTTCGGCATCGCACACGATGCTCACGGGCCGCCGCCCGCGCAATCTGGGGGAGGTGCCGCCGCGCGAGGATGACTTTCCGAATTTCGGCGCCGTGCTCGGCAAGCTGCGCCCCACGCCGCAGGGAACGACTCCGTTCGTTTCGTTTCCCTGGAACATTTCGACCAGCACCAATGTCGTCCCCGGTCAAAACGGTGGGTTTCTCGGGCAGTCGTTCGATCCGTGGCGTGTCGAGCCTTCGAAGTCGGGAAGCCCGGTGTTCGACGCGCCCTTGGCCGTTTTGCCTGAGGGGATTGATCCAGGGCGCTTGCAAGCGCGGCGACGGTTACTCGACGATTTGGCGGCGTCGCGTGCCGGTGCTCCTGCGGAATTGGCCACGATCTACGAACGTGCGTTCGACCTGCTGCTCTCTCCCAAGTTTCTCGAAGCTTTCCGCGTCGAGCGCGAGAGCGACGCGATGCACGATCGGTATGGCCGGAATATTTTTGGGCAGAGCCTGCTGCTTGCGCGCCGGCTGGTCGAGTCGGGCGTGCGGACCACGGTCGTCTACTGGCCCGATCGCACTGAGCCCGAGGCTTTCAACAACAACGGAGTCGTTGATAAGGTCGCGGTCGCGGCCTGGGACACGCACGGACATCATGTGGGCAACACGCCGAACTTCCCGCGGCTGCGCGATCACAACCTGCCGCCGCTCGATCATGGTCTGACCGCGTTCCTGGCCGATCTCTCCGAACGGGGGTTACTCGACGAAACGCTCGTGGCGATCACCGGGGAATTTGGCCGCTCGCCGAAGATCAACGCTGACGCGGGGCGCGATCACTACGGCAATGTGTTTTCGGCCTTGTTGGCCGGCGGCGGAATCAAAGGGGGGCAAACGTACGGTACGTCGGACAAAATCGGCGCCTTCCCCGCCGATAAACCTGTCACAGCCGGCGACTTTGCTGCCACCCTGTACCATGCGCTGGGCATCGCGCCGGATGCCGAGATTCGGGACCGCTTTGATCGCCCGCTGCGAGTGGCTGACGGGACGCCGATCCTCGACCTGCTGAGTTGACATGTCGTCGTTCGACCGACGTGTCGCGCCGTGATCAACCGAAACCGGGATTGAACAGCATGAATCCGTCCGCGCGCCGTGTGGCTGCCATCGTGTGCTTTGTCGCGATCACGTGCCTGGGGGACACGGCGACGGGCGATATCCTGGTCTCGGCAAACGAGGGCAAATACGACCTGTCGAGTGGCCGCGGCCGCGCCATTGAGAATCCCGAGCCTGATAGCCTGACGATCCTCGACTTCGCGCAGTTCCCCCCGCGTGTGAATCACGTCACGGGCGTGGCGAACAGCGTCATTGGCCCACCATCCAACGTGGCCATCACGCCGGACGAACGCTTCGCGCTGGTGGCGAATTCGGTGAGTCGATACACGGACGATCCGAAGAAGCCGGTGCCCGACGACGTGCTGCAGGTGGTTGCCCTGCGCGGCGCCGCAAGCAGCGTGGTCGCGCGCGTCAAAGTAGGCCAACAGCCCTCAGGCATGGCGATCAACCGGGCTGGCAACCTGGCCTTGGTTGCCAATCGCGCGGATGGCACGGTGTCGGTCCTGTCGATCGAAGTCGACAAGGTGGCTGTCCGTGAGACAATTGTGATCGGGGACGTGGCGAGCGAACCTTCGGATGTTGCGATCAATCCGGCGGGCACGCTGGCCCTGGTCAGTTTGAACAAAGCTGGTGTGGTGCGCGTGTTGCAGATCGTCGATCATCATGTCGAAGTGGCCGAGCGGCTGATCCCGGTCTACGGCCAGCCCTACCACCTGCAAATTATGCCCGATGGCCTGCTAGGGTTGGTTGCGGGCGCGGGGAATCAGAATGGACCCGATGCGGATCTGTTGACATTGATCGATCTGACCGCCAAGCCGATCCACACGATCGATCACGTGAAGGTCGGTACTGGTCCGGAGTCATTCGACATTAGCCCCGACGGACGCTTGGTGGCCGTCGTGCTCATGGAGGGCTCGAACGTCGCGGCTGACGATCCCCAACGCGCCGAGCACGCCTGGCTGCGGCTGTGGAAACGCGAGGGCAAATCGCTCACCAAGCTGCAGGAAGTAAAAATTGGCCGCATTCCGGAAGGGGTCTGCTTTACACCTGACGGCAAATACCTGGTCGTGCAGGAGCATGCCGCCAAGCGGCTAACGGTGTTCGCCGTGGGCGCCGACGGGGTGAAGGAGACGGCCGTTCAGGTCCCGATTCCAGGCTTCCCCTCCGCCCTGCGGCGCGCCGACCGTCCACGGTAACTTGTCGACGAAGGCGTGCTGCTGCTGAAAATTCTGTTAGCTCTCAGGCAAGTGGCTTCCTGGAGTACGTAGTAGTGAAAGGTGCGGCGCAGGGCCTGCGTCCAGCACGTAGCGGATTCGCCAATTCACGCGAAAGGACGGTCGCGCATGACAGGTGAAAGCAGGTCGCGTCTGCAGCGTCCGGCGCACTGGCGGCATCAGGTTACCGCCGTGTTGCTAAGCGCGGTTCTTTCACTTGCAGCCAGGGGGCAGGCCGTACCGCCCACGCCCCACACAGAGGGGGATGCGCTGGACTCGATCGCGCGCGTGCGCCGCGTCATGCAGCAGATGGTACAAGCCGAGGTCCAATCTCTGCTGCGCGAAACGCATGAGTCGATGAACGTCAATCCTGATGCCGCGGCGATCGCTCTGCGTGCCGAGGCCGAACGCATTCGACATGCCCCGGAACTCGACGTGGCAGTGCGTCGACAGTTGCTCTCGGGGTTGCAAGCGGCCTGGCGCGAGGCTTCGCGCCGCAGCGCCGCCCAGCATGTTTCTGAAGTGCAACACCAGCAAGCGCAACAAGAGTTGCAAGCCCGCTCGCAGCTGCAGCAAGAGTTGCGCACGCGGCAGCGTTCGTTGGAAAGGACCGTGGCGCACAGCAACGACCTGGCCTTGCAAGGAGAGCATCGCGCCGCGGCCGACGCTGCGCAGAGGGTCGGCCGTGCCGCGCCCAGCACAATGATCGGCGCCGCCGCGCCGCTCGAGGCCGAGATGCGGGCCAATTCGGTCGCCATGAACGAGATGGCCGAACGCCAGCGACGCGGGCTGATGAACGAGTACCGCACCCAGGAAGCGCAAATGATCGTGCGTTCTGATGGCCAGCCTGTCTCTTACCCTTCGGCCGAACGTTGGCAGGAACTCACCGAACGCCGCCGTCAGTGGCGCGAGAACGCCAGCACCTATCGCCCCAGCGAAGCAGAAGCCAAGATCAACCGGGCGCTGCGAGAAAAGACGAGCGTCGACTTTCGCGAGACTCCGCTGGCTGACGCGCTCGATTATTTGAAGGCGCGGCACGGGATCGAGATCGCGCTTGATGGCAAAGGAATGTCCGAGGCAGGCGTCGGCCCCTCGACACCCATCACGCGGAACCTGAACAACATCAGTTTGCGTTCGGTGCTGAAATTAATTCTTGGCGACTTGAGCCTGAGCTATGTCGTGAAAGACGACGTGCTTCTGATCACCTCGGTCGAAGCGGCCGACAGCATGACCACGGTGCGTGTTTACGATGTGGGTGATTTGGTCATTCCCATTCCGGACCCCCGTCAAACACCGGGCTTCATGCCGTTTTGAGGACTTCGTGAGAAGGCCGTTTGCGCGTCAATTGCTCTTCGCCGACCGCCATCGCCAGACCCAGCGCGCGGGCACATTCTCAGCGGCCTCTGCCGGAGCTGGCCGTGCGAAAGTCCGTTCCTCGCCCAACTGGTGCTGACGTTGCTCGAGCAGTTCTTCCGCGGCGCGGCTGCGCGACTCGACAATCGGCTGCGGGATAAAGCCCCCCAGCAGAATCAGCCCTGCGAGCGTCAGCACGGCGAAGCGCTCGCGGCGACGAATGTTGAGCGAGACAGAAGATCGATATTGTCCGCCGGCGAAAAGTCGAAAGAAAGCTTGGACGATGGCGATGCCATTGATGGCCGCGGCCAAGACCACGGTGATGCCGACCAAGGGGTAGGCGTCAACGGCTCCTTCGACCAGCAACTCGCCGCCGATGAATCCGAACGTTCCGGGAAAACCAACGCTGGCCAGGCCGGTCAGGCCGAAGCAGATGGCGAGGTTCGGAGTGTGTTCATAGAGCCCTTGGAACTCGCGCATCGATAGTTTGCCGCGGCGTGCTTCCAGGGCGCGCAAGGTCAATCCCAGTCCGCCCAAGGACAAGCCCACCGACAGCCACACACACAGTCCGCCGGTCATGCCATTGGGCGAGACGACGTCCAGGCCGACGAGCACGAGCGCGGCATTGCTGAGGAACAGGTAGCAAAAGAAACGCCTGGCTTCGCGTTGAATCAGGGCCATACCGGCGCCGTAAAAGGCGGTGGCGAGCGCGAGCAGCCCGACGTACTGCAAGACTTCGGTCGGCGCAATGGGCACGAGCAACCGGATCGCCGCGTAGGCCCCGGCCATGGGTGTGACAAACAGCAGGGCCGAGCCGAACGTCGCATGTTCAAACAAGTCGGCCATCCACAAATGGAACGGCACGATGCCGTTGCGTACTAATACGGCCAGGACCAACGGCAGGACGAGCCAGGGAGTAATGTCCCCCTGAGCGCGATCGACCAGCACCTGCCCGCCCACCAGCAGAACCACGAACAGCAGCATGTGCAGGCAATAGATGCGCGTCGGCTTGCCGCGAGCGCGCAGTTCAAAATACGGCACAAGCGTTCCGATCGCGAGCAGCGCAATGACAGCCCAGGGGATGCGCAAGCTGTACATCGTCAGCATCAAGGATTCTGAGACCAAACTCAGCGGCAATGAAAATCGCCGCACTTTGGTTCGCACCGTGGCGCTGGCCGTCAGGAAGTAGAGGAGCGCCACCAGGGGCAGCAAAGGAGCGCTCAATTGGTCGATGACTAGGACTTCGTGACCGCCGAGCAGGCGCGACAGCAAATGTCCACGGTCGTCCGCGGCCAGCACTCCGAGGAATTGGAAATCGAGCCAGGCTCCCGTGGCGAAAGCCAAAGTCAGGCCGAAGAAGAAGAGGCTCGCCTTGCGTGCAAGGTGCCAATCCTTGAGGCGCGCGGCAATCACGGCCCCGCAGAGCGGGGAGAGGAGCGCAAGTTCCAGCCAGGGGAGATGCAGTTCGGTCATACAAAATCTTCGAGTGAGCCCCCGAGCGGTTCATTGTGCTCGGATTTGGCCGCCGCGTTGCCGGCGAGCCAGTTCGTGACACGTTGTTCCACCGCGTCGCACCATTGAAACAAGCCCAGAAACGGCGCAGCTAAACCTTCATTCAGCCAGGCGTCGAGATAGCCTCGCTCCAGGGCCAAGCGATAAAACCTCGCCCGCAAATGGTCCGGAATCAATCGCTCCCACAAGCTGGCCGA
>CAMFLN010000249.1 GCA_945957305.1 uncultured Planctomycetaceae bacterium
CTGGCGTGGAACACTCTTGCCGAAGACCGACGCCGACACCTGGTTGGCGGTGGGGCACATGGGGCTCGAACGGATCGTGGCCTTGGAGCGCGCGCTCGGGGCCGCGGCAAAGGGAGAACCGCTCGATCGCAAGGCCCGCGATCATCTGGACGTCGCGTTGTTTGCCCGCCGCTCGCAGTGGCAGACGGCTGTCGCGCGCCTGGGGCACGACGTGCCGCTGGCCGACACGCGCTTCGATTGGAATTCGGACCACTGGTATCACATCGCCGCTGGCAAAGGGGTGATGCTGCTCGCGGCTTTGCGACACAACTTGGGGGCCGATGTCTTTGACAAGCTGATGGACGAGTTTGGCCAGGCCCATGCCGGCCAGGAAGTGACCACGGCCGAATTCCGCGCCGCGGCCGAAAAAGCTGCCGATCGTTCACTCGCCACGTTCTTCAATCCCTGGCTCTCCGCGCCTGCAGCCAAGTCGCCCAACGCCGATGGCGCGTGGTCGATCGACTCCTATGAGGAGGAGCCCGAGCAAGCGCTGATCGTCTACGGCACTCAAGGAGATCGCGCGGCGCAGCGCGAAGCGGCCGAGCTATTGGCGCAAAAAGTCGCGCGGCGCTGGAGCAACGTCTTGATTCCCACGAAGGCGGATCACGCGGTCACGGACGAGGACTTGAAGAACCACCATATTCTGTTGATTGGCCGGCCGGCGACAAATTCAGTAACGGCCAAATGGGCCAAGGGCTTGCCCGCCACGTTCGGTGCAAATTCCTTTGTGGTGCGGGGCGAGACGTTCGCGCTGCCGCGCTCGGCCTTGATCGCGGCGGGCGCGAATCCAGGCAACCCGCGATATTCCGTCGTGGTGTACGCGGGTCTCAGCGGCGAGGCCACGGGGCGGGCGATTCGCGGCATTCCCGACGAAGATCCCTACCCAGCGCAAGTCATGCTCTTTCCCGCTCACGGCCACCCGCACCGATTCTGTATCAGCGAACCCGAGCCTGCCGGTGCACAGCAAAGCCAGCGCTGAGGCGCAGCGCTGTCCTCGAAGTGGTTTAATGATTTCAAAACTGATTTTGGGTGCCACGGCTGCCTGGTCCAGCCGTGCGTGAGTCGGCAAAACACTGCTAGGCAAGCTAGCAGTGGCACCCCGTCCGTACCGACGAGGGGGCTTTGAAATCGGCTCTAGAGTTACTGTGCGTCTGCAAATACAAGCCATGTCCCCCTGCGACGAAATCCTGTCATGAATCGTTCGACGCTCGTCTGTTTCTCCGCGCTCGCCTGGGTCACTTTGGTGGTCGCAGCGACGGCCGTCGACAGCGACGAGAAGTATCCGCTGGGCGATCAACTGCGGGTGCTGGCCGAAGATGCCGAAAGTCCCGCTTACCGCCAATTGGTGATGGAAATGCTCATCACCGATCTGGGGGCCGAATGGCAGCGCGTCGAAACACTCGACAATGCCGAGAGTTTTGCTGACAAACACGGTGGCGTGGAAAAGGTGCTCGCCGATGCGGAACTCAAAGCCGCCTACGAGCGGCGTGTCGCGATTCGCGAAAAGTTTCTCGACGTGATGCGTGCCGGCTACCAGCGCTACAAGATGCAGGCTCCCTTCGATCGGGGCGCAAAAAGCGAAAAGGCAGGCACTGTCAAACGGGGCGCAAGCGGAGCCGACGGCGATCTAACCATCGAACTTCCCGCCCCCGGCAGCGAACGACAATGGCCCCGCTTTCGCGGACCCGATGGACAAGGGCACAGCTCGGCTCGCGACTTACCGCTGACCTGGTCGGCCGAAGAGAACGTTGTCTGGCAGACGCCGCTGCCGGGCGCGGGCAACTCGTCGCCGGTCATTTGGGACGACCGCATTTTCGTTACCAGTGCCGGCGACGAAGGGAAGGATCGCACGCTGCATTGCCTGTCGCGCACGACGGGACAAATTCTCTGGAGCCGCACGATTGCCGCGCACACGCCCGAGCCGAACGTGCGCGACAAGAACGGATATGCGTCCGCTACACCGGTGACTGATGGGGAGCGTGTGATTGCGTTCTTCGGCGCCGGGGGGCTGGTCTGTTACGACTTCGACGGGGCCGAGCAATGGAACTACCCGTTGCCTGACGTCTTCGACACGACGTGGGGGACGGGAGCCAGTCCGTTGTTGTTCGAGAACTCGGTGATTCTAGTGCATGACCAGAACAAAGCCGACTCGGTCTTCCTGGCGCTCGACAAGCGGACGGGAAAATTGCTCTGGAAGAAGACGCGCGGCAAAGCGATGGGCTGGTCGACGCCGCTGGTCGTGCGCGTCGGAGATCGCGACGAATTGATTTACGCTGGCGGCGAAACCGTGAAAGGGTATGACCCGCGGAGCGGCGAAGAGATATGGTCCGTCAAAGGTCCTACCGTCGAGGTGATCCCCACGGTGATTGTCGGCTCGCATTTGATCTATTCGGCGTCTGGGCGGCAGGGGCCCACACTGGGATTGCGCGCCGGCGGAAAAGGCGACGTGACCGATACACACCTGGTGTGGCGAACGGTGCGCGGCGGACCGCATGTCCCTTCGCCGATCTATTTCCAGGGACGCATCTATACCGTGAACGATACCGGCATTGCCACGTGTCTCGATGGCGACACGGGCGAGATGCTCTGGCAAAATCGCCTGCGCGACAAGTTCTCGGCCTCACCGATCGAGGCCGAGGGCTTGCTGTACTTTCCCAGCGAGACGGGCGTGACTTACGTGATCAAGCCCGGCGAGAAGTTCGAAGTACTGGCCGAAAACGACCTGAGTTCGCCCATTCTCGCTTCGCCCGCCGCGCTCGAAAACCGCCTCTATCTGCGCACCGCCGCGGGGCTGTACGCAATCGGCAAAAAATGATTGCCGCGACGTCGTTGCGCGGTGGGGCTTGCACCGTCGGGTCTAGGCCATTGTTCCCGCAGGGGCGTAACTCAGCACGTAGTCTTCGAAGCGAATCCATCGCTCGTCCTTGGGAACGGAAGAGAACACGGTATCGAGCAGCGTTTCGAACCGGTCGGGCAGCACGTGGTAGAAGTTGTGCTTTCCTTCGCGGCGCGACTCGATCAGGCCGGCCACCCGCAGCAGGGCCAGGTGATGGCTCACGGCCGGTTGGCTTTGGGCCAGCATGTCGCACAATGCTCGCACGTGCAGTTCGCGTTGTTGCACCAGGTACAGCAGCACCCGCAGGCGTGTTTCGTCCGACAGCAGCTTGAAGACTTTGACCAGGTCCTTGACGATCGTATCCGGCACGCGCGACAAAGGCGACCTCTCGTCAGCGGACGCTGCTTCGGCGAGTTTGCTGATCATGGGTTTCTTTCGGGTGTTTACGTTGCGCATGCGCTTGGTGAAACCGTTCACCGTCTGGCCTTTCCCTGTTTGCGGCACGCGGCGACGTGATGGCATTGTTGACGTGCGCTTGCGACGGACACGGGCAGCAATCCGCGCGAGGAACAAACCTCACAGCGGACGTTGTCCGCCGCGATCATGCGGCTGAACGTGCGCAAAGACATAGCGACAACTAAGTTTGTTGTTCGACGAAATCGAAAGAAGGGCTGGCCGTTCGCACAGTCCCCGGAGCGAACCGCAGAACGCGGTTTTGATCACTCCCGAAGCCCGGCGGCCGTCGAACGGCAGTGCTTGATTCTAATGATCAAGGGCGCGATCGAAAAGCATTTAGCGATGGAATTCCCGCGAATTCCCGCCCTTTTTTTCTGCGTTTTCGCTAGCAACTCACCGCGCAAAACTAACCGCCGACGAGTTGCCCCCTTGTTGTCAGCGATCATCACGCCGCAAGCCCGCCGGGTGGTCGCGCTGCTGCCAGATTCCATAGCCGAGAAAGCACAGGAAGCCAAACAGGAACGAGCCGATGGTTATCGTGACGCCCTGCACGGCGAGAAAATGATCCCGCATCAAAACCAGCGACGGCGGCTCGTCACTCTTCACCGGTCGGCGTGCGACGGGTTGGTCGCTCTGCGGGGGCTGCCGAGTTTCTTCGGCCCAGGCGCGCCAAGCGGCGATCTTCTCCGGATCGCTCATGCTGGCGATGACCCGGCGCTGCGCGACACGCAGGCCGAACAACAGCGCCACCATGGTCGCAACGTAGCCGAAGAGCCAAATAAACAAGGAGACGCGGCGGGGCATTTTATGAGCGTGGTTTCGCGGTTTACTTCTTCGGTGTCAGCAGATCGATCGCCGCCATCGACATCGCCGTGATGCCAGTGACCAGCGTTTCTTCGGCGTCAGGGTAATACAAGGGCGAATGCAGCGAAGGTGGATTTTGCCCCACACGCTGCATCCCGGCCAGCCGCTTGGCGTCGACCGAACCCAACTGGAACATGAAGATCGGCACGCCCGCGCGGCCAAACTCGCTATAGTCCTCGCCCCCCATCGAGGCTTCGGAAGCGACGACCTTTTCTTCGCCGAGCACTTTTTTCAGCACAGGCACCACGCGATCGACCAGTTTCGGTTCGTTGAACATCGCTGGTGTCCCTTCCGACACGGCGATGGTTGGCTCAGGAGCGTTGGCGCTGGCGGCCACGGCCAAGGCCTTGCGTTTGATCGCGCTCAATAAGTGCTCGCGGACGTCGTCCGAGAAGCTGCGGACCGTGATCTGCAAATGGCAGGAATCGCCGATCACGTTGTGCTTCGCCCCGCCGTGAATCGAGCCGACCGTAATCACGGCCGGTTCGGTCGGTTTGATCTCGCGGCTGACGATCGTTTGCAAATCGAGAATCAAATGCGCCGCTTGTACGATGGGATCGATCGTGGCATGCGGATAAGCTCCATGTCCCCCGCGGCCGCGCACCGTGATATCGACGCTGTCCACATTGGCCAAGGTGTAGCCAGAGTGGTAGCCCACGCTTCCCGCCGGCAAATTGGCGTCAACGTGCAGCGCCAGCGAATAGTCGGGCTTGAAAAAGCGTTCGAAGCAACCGTCTTTGATCATTCGCCCTGCGCCTGAGCCACGTTCCTCGGCCGGTTGGCAGAGGAACATGATGGTGCCGTTCCAACGGTCCTTGTTCGCGGCGAGGTAGCGGGCGACCCCCACGAGCGAAGTCATGTGAATGTCATGGCCGCAGGCATGCATCACGCCCACTTCGTTGCCTGCGTCATCCTTGATCTTCTTGGTCGAGGCGTAAACCAACTGCGTATTCTCCACGACCGGCAGCGCGTCCATGTCGGCACGAATCATGATTTTCGGGCCTGGTCCATTCTCCAGGATGGCCACGACTCCATGCCCCCCAATGCCCGTTGTCACTTTGGCGCCAAGATTGCGCAGCGCCGTAGCCAGCGTTTCGGCCGTTTGTTGTTCGTGGAACGACAATTCCGGGTTTTGATGCAAGGCGCGATAGAACTGCACGAGTTCGTCGAGGTGTTCGCGAGCCCACTCGCGCGGTTCGTCCCCGCGGACCACGAGGGGACAAAAGCAGATGACAAGCGCGGCAACAATCGTCCGACGAAGGGGCATGTTGGTCTCCTTTGTGCGCACGCAACGCCTCACGGTCAGGATTACCGCGAGCAGCTCTTCGCGCGTGTCTGCGCATCGGCACGTAAGTATGTCTCGACCGCCGCGCCGGGCAAGGCAGCGAAAGCAGAACGCGCCGCCGTCCAACGATCGTGACGATCCGGAGCCGGCTAGAAATGACAGCCGCCGTGCCGGCTGTGGACCGGGTCGAGGATAAATGGTTAAGGCCTCGCGGGCGAAAGTCCGCCTGCGGCGGAGGCTTCTTGCAGTTTTTGCCCAGCGGTGGCAATTGTTTCATCGCGTGACTCGCCGCCTGCCACGACCGGCGGGCTAGGTGGTCGGGGATTCCTGAGGGCCGTCGGATGGCCGTTGCAAATCGCGTCCGCGATTGATGTTACAAAG
>CAMFLN010000250.1 GCA_945957305.1 uncultured Planctomycetaceae bacterium
GTCATAGGCTTCGCGTTTGAGCGTACCGTCAGCGTCGAACGGATTGATCGCCTTGCGATAGGCCAGCTGGAGAAGTTCCAGATCGTCGGATTCGATCACAGGATCGACGTTCCATTGGTGCAACACGTTGGTGCCGACGCCGACGTTGGGAGCCACGTTGCCGGGGCCGCCCAGGTTAGCGCCGAGGAACCAGGAGCCCTGGTCGGCGATCTGCACCAGGCCGCCGTTGACGCGCACATGCCAGGCCAGCGAATCGGGATTGCACGCGAACATGGCCAGGTTGTCGAGCACCTGCCTGTATTGAATGTCAGAGAGTGTGCCGGCCTGGCTGATTGTGCGGCGCTGTAAGCGCTCATGCGTGCAGCCGCAACAGGCCAGGAGCACAAGCGCGCAGGCCCAAGCGGCCATGCGCGGCGCGTAGTGTTTCCGGTCGTTGCGTTTGAAGGACGGCATCCGGCGTGCCCGACGTGGCAAAATGACGAAACCTTGTCGGTTACATCGGCAATTCCGTGCGAGAGATTCAGCAATGAATGCAGGAATCGGAAGTCGGGCAAGTGGCGAAAATTGGGGAGCACACCGTATTCAATTGCAGCACGCCAATTGAGGCGCAGTGCTAGCACCGCAACCGATGTCGAAACGAATGAGGCAAAATAGAATTCGCCGGACGCCCGCTTTAGCCGCCCGGGCTCGCCCGGCGGCTACGAGCGCGGCTAATGCAAAACGCGCAAAGTCTCGACTGGCAGCACTTGATTGAGGCTCCCTGAGCGAAACCCCTCCAGATCCAGCACGACATATTTGAAGCCGAGCTGTTTAAAACGCGCGATTAACGCTTCCCGCATGTGGGGCTGCGTGAGCCGCTCGAGCGCATCGAGCGGGACCTCGAGCCGCGCTAGATCTCCTTTATGGTAGCGCACGCGCAGCTCGCGCAGGCCCTGGTCGCGCAGCCAGCGCTCGGCCTGATCGATCATGCCAACCCGCTCGGGCGTTACTTCCTCGCCATAGGCAATGCGACTGCTGAGGCAGGGGCTGGCCGGTTTGTCCCAGACGGGCAATCCCCAATGGGCCGCCAGCTGACGCACATCGTCCTTCGTGATCTCGCATTCCAGCAGTGGGCTACGCACGCTGTGTTCGTTTGCGGCTTGCATGCCAGGGCGATAATCGCCGCGATCGTCGAGGTTGGCCCCATTAAGCACGACCGCCACGCTGAAGTGCTCTGTCACGCCCTCGAGCTGCGTGTAGAGTTCGGTCTTGCAGTGGTAGCAACGGTCCGGGGCATTCGCCAGGTATTGCGGATTGCTGAACTCGCCGGTCGAGAGAACCTCGTGCCGGATGCCAATCAAGCGAGCCAGCGCCTTGGCTTCATCAAGCTCGCCCCCCGCCAGGCTGGCGCTTGTGCCCGTCACGGCGAGAGCACGATCGCCCAGGGCCAATTGCGCGGCTTTGGCAACGACGGTGCTGTCGACTCCTCCGGAAAAGGCCACGGCGCATGACTCACAATCGCGAATCAATGCGAGCAACCGGTCCCGTTTGGCGGAGAGTTCCGGTGCAAGCTCGGCCATGGCGATGACTCCGGTAGCCGGAGAGGGCCGGCCATAAAAAATGCCGCGTCGGGGCGGTCACTCGACATGGAAGCTGGTTCCCTGTCCAGCGCGGCCCCGCCGCAGCAAAAAGCTTCTCCACCGCAATGCCGTGGCGACGCGGTTTTCGAGAGCCCGCATTCCAACATGGGGGTGGCCTCGATCCCGGGTTGTGTGATCCGAGCGTTGGTTCCGGACGGTAAAGTCCGGACGCCGGCTATACACGCGGCCGGAATCTCAAACGAATTGGCACCCAGCGGACTTTCTTATCGGCTCCCCAAAATAGGACGTCTCAGCACGAGCATGGCAGAGAAATCCTCGCCGCTGAGAATCGCCGGCGAACCGGCAAAACCCTGCGGCAAAGGCTACGGGAATCGTACTCAGGGGCGTCAGGCGATGCAAGTTCTATGTCGCCACCCGACTGGTAGTGAACCGGCAAATTGGGCGGATGTACGCTGCGCTCCGGAAATCAACCCAGGCGTGCTGGCTGACGCGCCGCCTGCGTGGGCAGTAGAATGCTGGTCGCCGCCGCCCAGCGCAGGCGCGTGGGCAACTTGAAATAAACTCTGCCTCGGCGAATGGATCATCGGAATCAAAAAAAGAATTTTGCATGTCACTCGATCTTGTGGACACTCTCAGCCAATTGGTTGCCATTCCGAGCGTGAACCCGATGGGGCGCCCTGTCTCGGGGCCGGAGTTCTTTGAATATCGGATGACCGATTGGCTGCAGGCCTTTTTCGAACGTCTCGCGCTACCGTGGCAACGCCAGGTTGTTGAGCCGAAGCGCGAAAACATCGTCGCCCGCTTTGACGGGAGCCCCGGCCCCAACGAAGGGGGCCAGGTGATCCTCTTTGAAGCGCACCAGGACACTGTGCCGGTCGACGGCATGACGATCGATCCTTGGAAGCCCACGGTGCGCGAGGGGCGACTGTACGGGCGCGGGGCCTGCGATATCAAAGGGGGCATGACGGCGATGCTCGGCGCGCTCGCGCGGCTGGTGGCCGAGCGCCCAGCCGAGCGCCCGACTCTGATCATGGCCTGCACGGTCAACGAAGAGCATGGTTACAGCGGCGCGACGGCCCTCACACGGTTGTGGACGGCGCCGGCGGCGGATTCCATCATTCCGCGAACGCCGGACGCCGCGGTGATCGCCGAACCCACGAACTTGGACGTGGTCGTCGCGCACAAGGGGGCCGTACGTTGGCGCTGCCACACGCATGGCCGCGCTGCCCACAGCTCACAACCACAGTTAGGCGACAACGCGATTTACAAGATGTCGCGTGTCGTGGCGGCCTTGGAAAGTTATGCACGCGACGTGCCCGCCTCCCTCTCGGCTCACCCCTTGTGCGGCCGTCCCAGCCTGAGCGTCGGCGTAATTTCCGGTGGCTTGAGCGTGAACACCGTGCCCGCGCGCTGCACGATCGAAATCGACCGGCGGATTATCCCAGGCGAGGACGGGGAGACCGCTTATCGGCAGGTGGTCGAATACGTCAACAAGCGTACCGAGCTGGGCGCCGCGGTCGAGCACGAACGCCCGTTCCTCGAAGGCCGCGCGCTGGGAGATGGCCCCAATAAGGAGCTGGCGACGCAATTGGTCGACGCCTCGCGTCGCGTGCGCAGCCAAGCGGCCGAGATCGGGGTCCCCTTTGGCACAGACGCCGCGACGATCGCCGCCGCGGGGGTGCCCAGCGTTGTGTTCGGTCCCGGCTCGATCGCGCAAGCGCACACGGCCGACGAATGGCTCGACCTCGACGAGCTCTCCGCCGCCAGTGAAGCGCTGTACCACTTCGTTGCGGACCGTGCTTGACCGCTCGAAGCAAAGGCCGCCGCGTGTTCGGCGCGGCCTTCGCTTCGCCGTTTGCTTAAAACTGGTCCAGAATGAAGTGGTGACCCCAGTGATACTTGCGGGTCATCGGGAATTCATTGTGCCAGCGCTTGTTGTAGACCGGCACGCGCATTTCCGTCGGATAGCGGTAGTACAGGCTTTCCGAGCTGCGGTAGTAGTCCGCGCTATAAAAGTTCTGCGGGTACCACAGGTAGGGATAGTGATAGAAGCGATCCCAGTCCTGCGTGTTGTAGCTGCGGGCCCATTGCCGGCCGAAGGCCTGCTCTTGGGCTGTGGACGTAGCGGCCAGGCCAGACCACAGGCCCAGCGCGCAAAGTCCCGCTATCATGCTGCGGCGAATCATCGTGAATCCCCCCTCGCCCAGGTCGAAACGCCGGCCGGACTCTGTCAGCGAGTCTGCTCGCGCTGGCACCTCAACCCGGGGCCGTAGGATCAGAATCGGCTCCCCTCACAGCCGTTATTGAGGGAATATCCGTCAAACTCGGCAGGGTCGAAAAACTGGGAGGGAGGTGAGCGAAGCGGGGTAAACTTTGCGGGCAGAAAAACGGCTGCCGGCATTGCCTTAGCGTTCGCTTGCGACAGTCGATAAAGCCCCACCACGATCGTTCAGTCCCCAGCGGAGTTCTTCGCACCCCGGTGCCATCGGCCGCAATCGCCACGACCTCGAAGCGAAGTAGATTGGCGCTCGCTTGTTTGCGAGGACGCTTCGTCACCTTGAAAAGTATCGTCATCCCATCCGGCGACCAGCAAGGAGGGCCATGCGGTTTCACAACGTCTTCTGCTTCCAACGAAGTGAAACAGACGAGTTCCCGCGGTTGCGCCCCGTCAGAAGCGGCGACCACGGCATATTCTGCCGTCTTACCGTCGCGGTGATGGCGTGCATAGTATGCGATTTGCCGTCCGTTGGGGGAGAATCGCGGCCAGATAAAATCGCCTTCGGTATCGGTCGTTATGGGCACGCTACGTGTCCCGCTGATGGTGAGGGAAATGAGTCCGCGGAGCGGATAGATCTCGCCGTCAGCTCGTGTGACGCTTCGAGTGGGATTGCCACGTGTGGCCAATAGCGTTTGGCCATCAGGCGACCAATCGTCGACCCAGTCGGTTTCCGGCAGCACGATCTTCGTCCGTCGGCCCGTCGCCACATCGATTTTGAATGATGTAAACCTCCCGGAAGCGTCACCATGGTATCCGGCAATAGTTAGACCGTCCGGCGACCAAGCCTGAACCGACGTAACGTTGTCGGCGAGCTTCTTGCGCTCGCCATCGTGATCCCGTATCCACAAAGCCGGAAGGTCACTTGCGTCGACTACAGAGGTGAATGCCAAACGTCGAGCGTCGGGCGAAACTTGTCCAGAAAGGACGTACTCGCCTGGAGGTACTTCGAGCACGGTTTGCAGTTGCGTCGCGTTTAGTGTCGAAGACTCAATGCGTTGCCGCCCATCAACGGTATTGCCGAAGAAAACAAGTTTTCCCTCCAAGGGAGACGCCGCTGCAATCCATGCTGGCCGTAATGAGATGAGCAACAGAAAGAGCGACAGAGGTTCTTTCAGGATTGCCATGAACATGTGACCGGTTAGGGAGTCTTTGAAGCGGACACATCGTTAGTGCCTGGATGCTTGTGCCGCGCCCGAGGCCGGCTCGGCCTGTGGCATCTTGCCGTCGGCCAGCTCGCGGTCCCATTCGTCCATCAAGGGCCAGTCGACCGCGCAGGTGCCGAAGTCGGCCATGTGCAGGTAACTTTCCAGCCGCGCGATGGTGCGATCGAGCACGGCGTTGTCCTTGCGGAAAATCGGCCCGTGGCTGGGCAGCAGCCATTCGACGTCGCTGGCACGGATCCGCCGCAATGATTTCAAGAACGCCGGAATGTCACTGCCGTGATGCGCGTCGATCGCGCCGACGCAGCCGTCGCGATAAATGTTGTCGCCGCTGAAGAGCAAGTTGCCCAAGCGGAAGGAGAGTTGGCTATCGGTGTGTCCCGGCGTGTGCCAGACTTCCAGCTTCAGCTTGCCAACATGCAGCGTATCCCCGTCTTCGATCGTCTTGTCGACTTTCACCGCAGGCATTTCCAGGTGGATATCCTGCGCGTCGATGCGGGCAAACGTCTTAATCGGATCGCCGCTGGCCAAAGGTTCGACGGCCAATTGGTGTCCTGTAACCGTGGTTTTCAGCAGTTGCTTGACCTTCGCGAGCCCCTGGATGTGATCGACGTCGGCATGGGTCGCAATCACGGTTTTGCAGTTCGACAACGGGAAGTCGAGCTGGCGGATCATTTCGACGATCTCGTCCACAGTTTCGTCGAAACCGATATCGATCAAGATCCATTCAGATTCGTCGTAGACCAGATAGACGTTGCAGCCCAGCCGTTCGCCGGCCTGGTAGTTCATCTCGATGACGTGGGGAAAGACCGGCTTGCGTTCAAGC
>CAMFLN010000251.1 GCA_945957305.1 uncultured Planctomycetaceae bacterium
GTCGGCAGCGTCAGATGTGTATAAGAGACAGGTGTACGGAGCATAATCCGCATTGATCTTCGAGCCGGCGTAACGGATCGAACGATTGGCGCCGTAAGCTCGGGGGGCCGAGTACACGCGCGGATAATAGTTGCTCTGCACCGGGTCATACGAATAGCGACGTGCCGGCTGACGAGTCGCTACTTGTGCGTTGCCAGCAAACATGCCCGGCGTGTAAGGAACCCAGGCGTTGTTTTGCCAGACGAGCCAATTATTCTGCGCGTTTTGGTACCACCAACGTCCGTTGTGCCGGCGGACACCCGCCTGATGCTGATGACCTGACGACTGCGCACTAGCCGCGGCTTTTTCGCCGACAGCTTTACCGGCCTGAGCATTTTGGTCCTGGGCAAGCGCCGCGTTGGTCGCGAAGACCAGCGTAGCGACAGCCGCTAAACGAAGTAGGGCGTGCATGAGAGAGCCTCCAAACTTGGGGTGGGGTGCGAAGAGCGACAGACACTCTTCTCGCGCGGCACTTGAGCGCACGGAGCAAGTTGGAAGGCCAGGAAGCCCGCCAGCTTCCCCGCAAGCGACGACAAGGGTCGCAGGCGATTATTCAATTATAGGGCGCGGTGGTTCGGTCGACCACCTTTGCGAATCGCCCCCTTTCCCGGCCCGCTGACAAAAGCGTCAGGTAATTTCGGGGAGCCTTGATTGCCGCGGCTCCGCCCGCCCGACGATACTTGCAACGCGCGCTACGACGTTGCGCGTCTCAGAGAGCGCTGGCCTGTGGGCTTTCCGCATCGTGCGGTGCCCGCGGACCACGCGGCAGCTCTTCGCGGGGCAAAATCAGCTTGAGCAAAAGCGGCAGAATCACCAGGTTTCCGAGCATTCCGCCAATCATCGCCAGGCTCACCAGCACGCCGAAATAAATCGTCGGCACAAACTGGCTTAAGCAGAGCGCCGTGAAACCGACGATCAGGGCCAGGGTCGAAAACACCACCGCCCGCCCGACACTCTGATGGACCGAGCGCATGGCCTGGTCGATCGATTGGCCCTCGGCGCGAAACATGCGGAACGCCGTGATGTAATGGGCCGATGAGTCGACGGCCAATCCCATCGAGACCGCGGCGATCATCGCTCCGCCCATGTTGATCTTCAATCCGGCCCAACCCAGCAGCCCGGTGACCACCATGATGGGCAGTGCATTGGGAATGAGCGTAATCAGCGCAGTGGGAATACTGCGAAAGGCGATCAGCATCATGCAGAAGATGCCGCTGGTCGACAGAAAAAACGTGATCCACTGATCACCGAGCATGCTCTCGATCAGGCGCGTCAACAGCACGAAGAAGCCCGTGACTTGCGCCTCTGGGAACTCCTCGCGGCTGATCGCGGTGACTTGTTGGATGAGTTGTTCCTTGACGGCCGACCCTTGCCGTTCCTGCGAGCGCAGCATGATCCGCACGAACTCGCGGTCGCCGTCGTCGGGGTCATGGCCGTGCAGCAGTCCGACGATGGGCATCAGCTTCTTGAGCGGTTCGAGCGTGGCGGCGAGTTGCGATGAGCCGATCTTGCGCCCCGGTTGCAGAGCGTCGATGGCGTCGACCACGCTCAAGACCTTGGTCAAGCCCGGCAGTTCGCCGTCGCCTGTCGGGTGGGGCACCCGGCACTCGGTGCGTAAGCGAGCTTCCAAGCGCCGCACACGGGTGAGGAATTCGGGATCGTCCGCGCTGGGCACCGGCACGATCAGGTCCCACACGCCCGCCCCGCCCAGCTTCGATTCCACGAATTCGTAGGCATGAACGATGGGGCTCGAGCTGAGAAAGTTCTTGGTGAAATCGCTTTCGACCTCCAGCCACAGAGTTCCCAGCAGCGGCGGGCCGGTAACTGCCACGACGCAGGCTCCGACAAGCAGCGGCCGGCGCTCGATCAGCGACGACAGCCAGTGCAGGCTGAAATCAAGATGCCCTTCACCCCAGGCGCGTTTGGGGTCGGCATCGATACGCCCCGCCAGCGAAAGGCCAGGCACCAGCATCATGATGACCAATAGCGTCAGCACGGCGGCAATCGACATCATCAGCCCGAAATCATGCACCGGGCCGACGCGTGAGACCATCAGCGAACCAAAGCCGGCCGTGTCCGTGATGCAGGCCCAAAAGATCGGGCCCGCCAGCGACGCCCCGGCGACGAGCAAGGCGTCGCGGGGCTGAAAGCCGTCGTCGCGCAGTTCGCGGTACCCGATGACGATGTGCACGACTGTCGCGATCGCGATCACGGCCACCACGGCCCACAACATCGAACTGACCATGCTCATCCGCAGCCCACCACCGACCAGCAATCCCTCGGTCAGCATGAGTGTGGAAAAGACCACGGCCATCGGCACGATCACCCAGCGAATACTGCGAAAGCAGAAGACAATCGTGAGAGAGAGCAGCACGGTCGAAGCAATGCCCAATCGCTCGCCGTCCTCGTCCAGGTAGCGAAAACCGTCGACGACCATCACGGGTTCCCCGGTGAGTACTCCCCCCGGCGCGATGTCGTCGATGGCCGCGCGCATCTGATCGACGGTTTGCCAACGTTCGATGGCCGAATCCCTCTCGGGCTTGAAGACGCACACGACGGCCGCCGTGCGGCGATCGACGCTGACCGTGTAGCCTTCGGACAATTTAAGGAAGGCCTCGCGCTGCGTGGCGATCGGCCACACGAGCAATTGCTGGCCCAGAGGGCTGCGCGTCAGGCTGAGCACGCTCGAAATGCCCTCGACGCGCGCCAAGGCCGCGGTCAGTTTTTCGAGCCGGGCGAGCCCCGCAGGCGTTAACAGATCAGCATCGTCATAGGCGGCCAGTGCCACCTCGTTGCCGCCAAAAGTACGTTGTAATTTGTGATATGGAGCAAGGATCGGATCGTTCGGGGCGAACATGTTTTCGACCGAGCGATCGTAGGCCAGCCGCTGCGCCGGAAACCAGGCGATCGCGGTCAGCACGATTCCCAAAAGGAGCAGCGGCCAACGCCGATCGACGAGCCAACGAGCCAGCCGGCCCGCGAAACTCGTCGAGATTCCATGCGGCAGCGGCGCGCCGTCGACGACGACCGACGGGTCGATCACCTCCGGCGAAAGAGAATCCCTGGTTCTTGGCCTGCGAGCAGTCACGGAAGCATCACGCGTTGTTCAAACGGTTCACCCCAAACACGGCGGTCCCCAATCATGGCGGCGCCCAATCATGGCGGCAATGCCCCCTGGTCCGCAAGCCAGCCTAGTCGCGCGAGTGCGTCCGCAACGGCGGCGAGAGTGCTTCAGTAGTAGCGTTGCGGGGGCAAACCGAGGTCCGCCGCAATCGAGGCCGATTCTGCCGACAGCCGCGCGGCGAGTTCGCGCCCGCCGACAAATGTTGACGCCTGCGCGTATTCATGCAGGACCCGCGCGAGGTGAAGTGGTGCGTAGATTCCCTCGCACTGCGGTAGCTCAACGACGAGTCGGCTGAGTGTTACGGCCTCTTGCCATGCTTCGCCTGCCTCGTCGACCTCGCCCAACTTGACCCGCAACCAGGCGGTGTTCACCCACCACTCGGCCAAGTCGGACTGAACTCCGGCCGCGCTGAGCATAGGGGTGTACGGGCATAGTAACTCGATCGCGGCGTCGAGTCTCTCACTTGCCTGGCGTGTCCGATCGCAGGCCAGATCACAGGCCGCGAGTAATGACAACAGCGACGCTCGAATCTGATTGCAGCTCGCATCGTCGACGTCGAGTCTGTCCAGGGCCGCGCGATAGTATTCTTCGGCTTGAGCGACGTGCCCTAACCGCAAGTGAATGCCCCCCGCCAAGCGCAGCTCCAACGCCGCGCCAAAAGGAAAATCGGAACGTCGCCCGATTGCGGCAATGGCTTCCGCGTGAACCAGTGCTTCGCCGTGCCGGTTCAGGGCGACATACAGCCGAGCTAAGTCTCGATGAATTCCCGTAACATTGTGCGCGTCGGCAATTGCCAACCGTTTAAGTTGAGCTTGCTCCATGCCGGCGTAGTCGTGTGCCAATTCGCAATCCGACGCTGCGACGACCAGCGCCCAGTCGGGCGAGTTGTCGGTCTCGGCGTGCTGCATGACCAGGTCCATAATCTCTTCGATGGCCTCCTCGGCATCCGCGCAGCGGCCCGCTTGGACCAGATCTTGATAGCGCTGGAGTGCTGCCGGGAGTTCGTCCGACATGTCATGTTGGTCGTCGGATGTTTCCATCATGGATCGGTGCGACGTCGAGTGCGAGTTCAAATGATCGACAGAAACGCGTCCACTAAGCGCAGAATCAGGCGCGCAGGCTCCGTCCAACGCCTCACGGTGTCGTCTGGTTCTCGTTGTGTTTGTCAATCGCCTCGCGCACCGCATTGCGATACTTGGCCCAGTCATCCGCGGTTGAATCATCAGAGGGGCATTCCCGATCGACGCCGATCCAGTTCGCCCAATGCATATGGACAAAATCGCGCATCGCAATTCTTTGATCCCGCCGAAGTCCAACGGCTTGGTCATCGGCGAATTTATCGTAGATCGATCGAAATGCTCGTCGAACGTCTACTGGAGCATCTGATTCGGGATACAAATGGTCCAGCAGGTCGAATTTCATGCTCACATCGCAACGATCCAAGAGCACAATCAGCGCGTTCCACGTTTTTACATCGTGCGATAGTGAAACCGTAGATCCAAGATTCGACAATCGAAAATCGCCTCCTTCAGCACTCTGGGGCTTTCTTGTAGCAGCTTCGGTCAGCTGGATGATGCGGACGAGATGCTGATTGGCGAGTGAAGAATTAATTTGAAAGAGACTTCGTATGGCAGGATAACGATGGAACTCATAGTTTGTCTCGATAGCGGCTTCGAATAGCGCAATCTTGGCCTCAGGCGAGAGTTTGTCGCATTGCAATATCTCCTCGGCGACGATCCAACTTCCCCCTGACGTTTTTAGGAGCGTTTTGTAGGACTCAGCCAACAAACCCGGATAGCGCATGCGCGCGAGAAATAAGAGTTCCCGGCTTATCGATGCATGATTGTTCGCGCCTCCGACGACAATGTATCTCTTGATATAGGTCTCTTCACCGAGAGCGGAAGCTTCCTTCCACCACTCCGCTAGGACCCGGTCGTCGAGGACATAACCTCGCTGACTGTCGAGCCAATTCAATTGCAAGTCTTGGTTTGCGAAATGCCGCAGGTAATTGTCAATAACCTGTCCAGCCGTCATGGGGTAGCTCGGGAAATTGTTAAATCCCTGCATGAGATGATTGCTGAAGCGATGCGAATGACGCGCAGTGAGTAGTGCCGGTACCGCTTCGAAACCTTTGAGAATTAGCGCTCGCCCAGCGGGGGATAAGTCCTGCATACCACCCCACATTCCACCCGCTGTCCCTCCGCCTAAAACGTAGTCATCGACCAATCGCGCGATGGACCCGGCCGGTGCAAGTTCATGAGCGACATTTTCCGCCAACGCATTGAGCACCGCTGTTGTCGCCTCATTTCTCAGCCGAGGCTCGTCGGCGACGAGTCGCTCAATGCGGCTCTTAATGCGCTTAAAGTCCGGCGTCGGCGACGTAATCTCGTTCAATGCTGATGCCAGGCAGGCCCGCGCAAGCATCAGCGTGGGCGGCTCGTCGGCCGGAGAATAGAACGGAGAGCGCGGGTGGCCTGCCTCCTCGGCGAGCGACTTCTCGATCAGCGACAATCCAAACCTTTCTTCACCTCGTCGCAAGAATTGAATTCCAGTTATCAGGCCGAAGTTGACTCCAAATGGAGGATCGAACGGAGAACTCGACGCAAGAGTGTGCATCTGTCTCTTATACACATCTCCGAGCCCACGAGACGTAGAGGAATCGCG
>CAMFLN010000252.1 GCA_945957305.1 uncultured Planctomycetaceae bacterium
CTCACGCACTAGACCAAGGCGAGAAGCCGGCGCAAGATTTGAGCAGCCGGGCCAACAATGGACTAGCGACTTGCGAGAAACGCGAAATGAGCGACGATAGGCTCGCCGTTGCTGTTGGCTTGCCGATCCTGCTAGCCCGAGCCTGTTCTCATGCCCAAGTCCACTGACATCCGCCTGGTTGAACTGACCAGCCGTACCGAGCGATTTGCCTATCGCACGCCGATCAAATTCGGCGGACGTGTCGTCACCGATGCGGTCGTTCTCGACGTCCAGGCGACCGTCGAAACGCGCGACGGCCGACAAGCCGTGGGCACGGGCTCGATGCCGCTGGGCAACGCCTGGGCCTGGCCCAGTCAAACGGTCAGCGGCGAAGAGACTCTGCGTGCCATGAACCGGCTCGCCGAGTTGACCTTGCAACAAGCGCGCGTCTATCGGGGCAGCGGGCATCCGCTGGAAATCACGCACGACCTGGCGGCGGACATTCACGCGGCTGCCGAACAGGTACGGCGCGAGTTAAACCTGGGCGAGCCGATTCCCCGGCTGGCTCAGCTCGTCGCCACAAGCCCCTTGGAAGCGGCCATCCATGACGCTTACGGCAAAGCACTGGGGGCGAACAGCTATGACCTGCTGGGCCGTGAGTTTGTGAATCAAGACCTGAGCGCCTATCTCACGCCGGACTTTCGCGGCGAGTACCTGGATCAGTACACGCTGCGCGCGCCGAAGCCCCGGATGCCGTTGTACCACCTGGTTGGCGCGCTCGACCCATTGACCGAGGCGGATATTGCGCAGCGCATCAATGACGGCTTGCCTGAGACATTGCCCGAGTGGATCCGCGCCGACGGGCTGACGCATTTGAAGCTCAAACTCAATGGCGACGATCTGGCCTGGGACGTGAACCGCGTGGCAGCGATCGAGCGAGTCGCGGCCGAGACGCAAGCCGCACGCGGCTGCACGGCATGGAACTACTCGCTCGACTTCAACGAACGTTGTGCCAGCGTGCAGTACGTGCTTGATTTCCTGGCGCAATTGTCCGCCCGTGCACCGGCTGCGCTCGCGCGTGTGCAATACATCGAACAGCCGACACACCGCGATTTGCGGGCGCATCTGGAAAATCGCATGCACGCGGCCGCCAAGATCAAGCCGGTCGTGATCGACGAGTCGCTGGTCGATCTGGAAAGCTTGCTGCTGTGCCGTGAATTGGGCTACTCAGGCGTGGCGCTCAAAGCCTGCAAAGGGCATAGCGAGGCGCTTTTGATGGGAGCGGCGGCGCAGAAATTCGGCATGTTCCTCTGCGTGCAGGATCTCACCTGCCCCGGCCGATCATTCCTGCACTCGGCCACACTGTCAGCGCGAATACCGACCATCGCGGCCATCGAGGGGAACGCACGACAATACTGCCCAGCCGGCAATCACGGCTGGGAAGAACGCTTCCCCGGCATGTTTTGCGTCACCGACGGGACGCTCGACACTTCGACTTTGACCGGACCGGGATTGGGCTATTAGACCTCGGGTGCACTTCGTCCCGCCCGCTCGTCCCCTGCAACAGAGTTTGCTAAAACGGTGACCTGCCTGCCGTAATCGCGAGTTCGTCGCGGCGCAAGCAGCGTCCACAATTAAGCAATTCCCCCTGGCACTAGGCAGCTGATAATTACATGGCCCAACTGGCAATCAACGGCGGCGCTGCGACCAAGACCAAGCCATTCCCGGAATGGCCGATGTACGATGCTCGCGAGCGCGAGGCGCTCTTGGGCGTGCTCGATAGCCGCGTCTGGTGGAGAACGCCCGGCACGCGCACGCTGCAGTTCGAGCGCGACTTCGCCGCCTACCATCAGGCCAAACACGGCATCGCGGTCACCAACGGCACCCATGCTCTCGAGGTAGCGCTACTGGCCCTGGGAATTGGCCCCGGCGATGAAGTCATTGTGCCGGATTACACGTTCGTCGCCACGGCCAGTTCGGTCTTGATGACCGGCGCGATTCCGGTGCTGGTCGACGTGCGGGCTGACAACTATTGCATCGATTGTGACCTGGTCGAGGCCGCCATCAGCCCGCGGACCAAGGCGATCTTGCCGGTACACATGGGAGGACACGCCGCTGACCTGGACCGGCTAACCGAAATTACCTCTCGACATGGATTGACGCTGATCGAAGATTGCGCGCATGCCCATGGCAGCCAATGGCGCGGACGACCGGTCGGCACCTTCGGGCGGGCGGGCACGTTCAGTTTTCAACAGAGCAAGCTGATGACCGCCGGCGAAGGGGGCATGATCATCACCAACGATGATGAGGCGGAGCGGCTATTGCGCTCGGTGCATGATTGCGGGCGGCTGCCCGGCAAATGGTTTTACAGCCACTTCATCTATGGCTCGAACTACCGGTTGAGCGAGTGGCAAGGCGCCGTGCTGGGCGTACAACTAACACGCTTGGACGAGCAGACGCGCCGTCGCCATGAAAACGGCCGGCTGCTGGATCGGCTGCTCGGCGAGATCCCCGGGATTACTCCGCAGTTGTTCGACACCCGCATGACGCGCAATGGGCATTACGCGTACATATTCCATGTCGATAAGGCTGCCTTCGGCGGCATCAGCACCGAAAAGTTCATCGCGGCGATGAACGCTGAGGGAATTCCGAACCAGGCCGCCTATCCGCCGGTCCATGACCTCGATGTGTTCACCAGCGGTGCCTTCCGCAGCCGACTGTGCCCGGGGACCGACGGGCACCCCAGCTGGCAAGGCGAGTTTCCCGTCACGGCCCGGGCCGCGTGGGAAACCTATTGGGTTCCGCAGTACGCACTGCTGGGGGACGAGCAGGACATGCACGAAATCGCCGCGGCGGTGCGGAAGATCCAGGCGAATGCGGTTGAAATGCGGTAGCGGCCACTCGCCCGAAAGTGCGCATTTTCCTGTTCGTGGTCGAAAGCGATCTCTAAAATCGTCGGAAATGTGCCGATCGTCGGCCATCGAGGCACCGTTTACGAGACGGCCTTTGGGGTTCATCGCGAGCGAGGCGCGATTATGGCCCGGTCTATCACGCGCGTGCGGGCGTTCACGTTGGTTGAGCTGTTGGTCGTGATCGCGATCATCGGACTGCTCGTGGCGCTGTTGCTGCCAGCGGTGCAAATGGTACGCGAAGCGTCGCGCCGCAGTGCGTGCAGCAACAATCTCAAGCAAATCGGCCTGGCCCTGACCAGTTACGCCGACGCCCACGCGGGCTTGCCGCCGAGCAGCACCAGCCAGATCGATTTCGGCGTCTGGAGCCCCAAGCCCACGAACTATCACCTGCACAGTTGGGCCAGCCTGTTGCTACCGTTTCTGGAACAAGGGACGTTGCAGTCCCAGGTGAATTACAGCGTGTCGGCCGTGGCGCCGGAAAACCTGGCCGTGGCTGCGCAGCAAATTGCCATCTATCGCTGCGCGTCGTTCGACGGGCATGACTTCAGCCAGGCGCCGGTCTACACCAAGATTTCCGAGCAATTCGCGCTGCGCAACTACGCGGCGCTTTCGGCCACCACGATCGGCAACCTCTGGCAGCAACCCGATGGAGTGATCTATCCGCGCGCGAGCACGCGTCTGGCCGAGATCACCGACGGGCTATCGAACACCGTGCTGATCGTCGAAACGTGCGAGCCTGAGGTCGCCGTGTGGATCGATGGTGGCACGGCGGCTGTCGCGGCACATCCTTACGACGAGTCGACCACGCCCAGCTACGCCCTGCCCCAGGTGGCGTTGAACTTTCATCCGTACTTTGTCGGCAATGGCCAAGGGATCGACGCCGAGTATGGTCCGGCGAGCCGTCATCCTGGCGGCGCCATGCACCTGTTGGGGGATGGCGCAGTGCGCTTCATTGCTGATTCGGTCGTGGTCGCTGCCTACGATGCCCTGGTCACGCGCGCCGGCGGAGAAGTGACGTCGGGCGCTGCCTATTAAACCGCCCGTGGCTGACGAGTCACTTCGCTGCACGACGGGAGGACATCTTATTTTTTAGGCGAACCCCGTTTGTCATCCAGCGCCGGGCCGACGGCTGGCGCTGCGGGAGGTATTGGCGCTGGCGCTCCGGCGGGAACCTGTTCTGCCGGCGCCGCGGCGGCAGGTGGTGGCATCTGCCCGCCGACAAAATATCGCCACCCACCGCCGAGCGATCGGTAGACATCGATCAACCGCAATGCGATATCGCCGGTGGTTTGCGCCAGTTGGTCTTGCAGCACCACCAGCGTCGACTGGGCGTTGAACACGCGGTTGAAATCGGTGACGCCCCCTTCGTACTGCAACAGCACCAGCTCGACGGCGCGATTGGCTTCGGCCACGCTCTGTGCCAGGTTCGCGGTTTGTTGCTGGGACTGCAGAAAGCCGACCAGGGCATCCTCGACTTCTCGGCCGGCCTTGAGCACGGCTTGTTGATATTCGAGCGCCTCGCGCTCGAGACGGATGTCTTGCGTCGCGATGTTGTTCGCGATCCGTCCGTAGTTCAACACGTTCCACTGCAGGTTAGGAATAATGAAGGCGGTGAAGCTGTCGGTGCGGAACAGATCGCGAAAGTTATTCGCGGCATAACCCACGAATCCGTTGAGCGCCAAGCGTGGGTAGAGGTCTGACTCGGCAATACCGATCTGCGCACTTTGCGCGGCGACCTCGCGTTCGGCACGTCGCACGTCGGGGCGGCGCCGCAACAGGTCAGCGGGAATGCCCACCGCGACCTCGGACGGCGCCACGGGAATCGGCGCCGGTTCGAGTGACGAAGCCAAGTCGACGACCGGCATGCCCATCAGAATGCACAACTGGTTGGCCGCCTGGCGGCGTCCGGCGACTAGCGGCGGAATCAGGGCTTCGGTCTGGGCCAGGTTCGAGCGTGCCTGCCGCGTATCGAGTTCCGTGGCGGCGCCGTTTTTAAAGCGTTCTTCGGCGAGCTTGGTTGAGCCTTTTTGAATCTCGACATTGCGGCGTGCATAGGCCAGCCGCTGCTCGAAGGTGCGCATCTGCACATAGTTGCTCGCCACTTCGGACAAAAGCATGACCAGCGTTTCGCCATAGCCTTCGATCGCGGCGTCGACCTCGGCCGTGGCCCCTTCGATCGTGCGCCGATAGCGCCCCCAGAAATCGAGCTCCCAGGAAGCGTTGAAGCCGGTGGCGTATAAGCTCACCGTGCCCGGCAGTGGAATGCCCAGGTTCTTCGTAATCTGGCCATGGGCATAGGTACCCAGGGCCGTCTGTTGTTGTGGAAACAGGTTTCCCACGGCAATACCGCGTTGCGCCCGCGCTTCGAGGATGCGGGTGCCGGCCGCGCGCAGGTCCAAATTCTGCGCCCGGGCCTGGTCAATAAAGCCGTTGAGTGTGGCATCGTTGAAGACCGTCCACCAAGAGCAGTCCGCCGCACGTTCGGCGATGATGCGTGGGTCATTGCTGTCCACCCAACTCGGGGCCACCGGCGCGGGCGGGCGGGCGTAATTCGGGCCGACTTTGCAACCGTTGCGCCACCATTGACGCAAGGACGTGCAGCCGACACACGTCGCCGTGATTCCCACCAGCAGCAGCAACAGCGCCCGCTGCCCCAAAAGTCGTCGCACGCGCGTCTGCCGGACTGTATGGCAGGCACGGCGCAGCCGCGTCGCGGGTGGCGTTGGTCGAATGACCATAGGCGATCATGCAATCGAGGTTTGACCAGCGAACGCAGTCACACGGCATGAGTTGCTCCGCAGGGAAGCGATGCCGGCGATGGACGCGGGGAAGTCTTGGCGGGAACGGTCGGCGGCAGCGTCGTGCTAGCATACAACCGCTAAAGGCGCTGCTATCAGC
>CAMFLN010000253.1 GCA_945957305.1 uncultured Planctomycetaceae bacterium
GCCCATCAGCCCCCCCTTGGTGCGAATCGACGAGAATTCTCGATAGCGGCCGGTGATCAGCTTGTGAGGATAGATTTGATGGCCAGTGTCCCAGATCAACCGGTCACGGCTGAAGTCGAAGCTGGTATGCAAGGCCAGGCACAGTTCGACCACGCCCAGGTTCGAGGCGAAGTGCGCCGTGCGGCTCGAAACCAGGTTGCACAGCGCCTCGCGCATCTCGGCAGCCAACTGCTCGAGTTGCACCAGGGAGAGCCCCTGCAGGTCTTTGGGTGAATTGATGCGCGAAAGCAACTCGTCCATTTTCTAGTGGTTCCTTTCCAGCACATGACGGGCCAAGGCTTCCAATCCCTCGGCTTGTGGTCCTAACGTAGCCACGGCCGCCAGAGCTTCGTTGACCAACTGCTCGGCTCGACGACGGCTTTCCTCCACGCCCAACAAGCCAGGGAAAGTCAGCTTTCCCCGTTCCGCATCCTTGCCAGCCCGCTTACCCAATGCTTTTTCGTCTCCGCCCACATCCAAAAGATCGTCGGTGATTTGAAAGGCCAGGCCGATGCGCTGGCCGTATTTCTCAAGCGCCGAACGCTGTCGCCGCGAGGCGCGGGCGATCATCGCGCCCAATCGAATGGATACCTGGATCATCGCGCCGGTTTTACGGCGATGAATCGCCTCGAGCCGGCCGATATCCGCAAGGCCGTTGATTCCCTCCAAATCGTCTGCTTGCCCGCCCACCAGGGCCGAAGGCCCCGCCGCACGCGCGAGCTCCAGACAACAGTCGGCCGCCACGCGCGCCGGACGCACATTGCCGGACAACACCTCGAAGGCCATGGTCAACAGCGCGTCGCCGGCCAATACGGCCATGGCCTCGCCATAGACCTTGTGGCAAGTCGGGCGACCGCGCCGCAAGTCATCATCGTCCATGCACGGCAGGTCGTCATGGATCAAGGAATAGGCGTGGACCATCTCGACCGCACAGGCTGCCGGCATTGCCGCCTCAGCATTACCACCGCAAGTTTCGGCCGCCATTAACACCAGCAGCGGCCGCAACCGCTTGCCGGGAGCAAGCAGGCTGTAGCGGATGGCTTCGCACAGGCGGGCGGGGCAGTCGGGCGGAAGCTGGGTGTACGAATCCAGGGCTTCCGCGACGCGCGCCGCCGTGCCGGCGACATATTCAGGAAATGATGCGGTCGACGTTTCCGTCATCGTCGCAACGACTTAGGGGCAATGGGGCAGGGGGCGTGGACCGCTAACATTCTAAAAAAGGCTTCCCGGTTCGTCTATGTCCGGAGACGATTCCGTCCCTGAAACTTCGCTGCGACGGGCAGGCCGGGCCGCAGAACGCCGTTTACTGCGAGTTTGTGCCTTTTCTTCCAGGCTTTGCTGAGCGTCAGCCTCGAAGGGCCGGGTGACCGGGTTGCCGTCCGCATCGACCCCGCAAAGTAGCTCAATGCGCCGCTCGGCCTGGTCGAGCATCTCGTAACACTGCCTGAGCAGGCCAACCCCGAACTCGTAGCGGGCCAGCCCCTCGGCCAGGCCATGTTTGCCGTCTTCCAACTCGTGCATGATCGTTTCCAGCTCGGCCAAAGCTTGCTCGAAGCTGGGGCGGTCGGACGATCCATTCGCTGTGGTTTCACTGTTTTTCATCTTCGACCTTCCTCGCCGGCGCCGCGTCGGGGGCGGCGACGATTTCTTCCACGCGACTGATTGCCTGACCGCTCGCGAAACGCGTCACCAGGCGATCCCCGACTGCCAATTGCGCCGCATCCCGCACCACGGCAACGTCGTCGACCCGTCGGGTCAAGCTGTACCCACGCCGCAAGATTCCCAAAGGACTCAAGGAATCCAGATGCGCCGCCATACGATCGGTGCGCTGACGCGCATCGCCGAGCCGGCGTTGTATGACCCGTTCGCTGCGCACCGAGATTTCGTCAAGCTGCTGCAGCAACTCGTGAATGTGGTCGAAAGGGCGGCGAAAAACGCGGCGCGCCGAAATGTTTGTTAGCCGCGCTCGCGCCGAGGTGGCCATCCCGCGCAGCGTCGCCGTCAAACGGCGCTGGCAGACCGCGAGCGCCGCGGCGACTTCCTCGGCCGACGGCACGACGCGCTCGGCCGCTTCGCTGGGCGTCAACGCCCGGACGTCGGCGACCAGATCGGACAGCGTGACGTCGATTTCATGTCCGACGGCCGAAATCACAGGAATGCGCGAAGCGTGAATGGCCCGCACGACCGGTTCTTCGTTGAAACACCACAGGTCTTCCAGGCTGCCGCCGCCACGTCCGACGACCAAACAATCGATTTCCACGGGCAGTCGGTTCACGGCTTCGATCGCAGCGGCGATTTCCCGGCTGGCGCCCTCGCCCTGCACGCGCGTCGGAACGACCAACACATGGACGCCGCGCCAACGGCGCCGCAACACTTCCAGGAAATCGCGAATCGCGGCGCCGCTGGGGCTGGTCACGAATGCAATGCGCCGGGGAAAGCGGGGCAGGGGGCGTTTGCGCTCGGGAGCGAACAAACCTTCGGCCGCCAGACGCTCGCGCAGCTTGCGCAACGCCAATTCCAGCGCCCCAATCCCCTTGGGCTCGATTTGGCGAATCACCAACTGGTAGCTGCCGCGCGGAGCATAGACGTCGATATCTCCTTGGCAAATGACTTCCAAGCCATCTTCGAGATCGAAGCGCAGGCGTGCCGCGGTCGCACGCCAGATCACGGCCCGCACTTGGGCGCGGTCGTCCTTGAGCGTCAGGTAGCAGTGCCCCGACTGGGGACGAGAGAAGTTCGATATCTCGCCGGCGACCCAGACGCCCGTGAACGTTCCTTCGAGAACGCCCTTGATCTGGTCGGTCAAATCACCGACCGAGAGAACTTGGTGCTGCTCTGGGGCGGAGAATAAGTCGGCGGCGGACATACAGGCGAATATATCGCCTGGCACTGGAATTCAAAATGACGAGCTTGCGACGGGGGCCGAATTCAGGCGGCGCGGGCCTGATCAACTTGTGCAGCCGGCACAAGTTCCCAGCCTGGGGCCGAGTCACGACCGGCGCCGGCGCGCTCGCGTCGAGCGGTGAACTCGTTGACCTTGCGCGTGCCCGACTCGGCCCACGCTTCGGCTTCGAGCGTCAGGCGATTGAGCATTCGTTCCACCTCGAGGCGGTAATGCTCGATTCCGTCCCGCTCCAAGTCGGGCGGAATGTGCATCATGGGGCTCACCACGGCCCGGGCGCGCGAGTAGGGGCGGGGAATGGCGAAGCGGTCCCAACTGTTGAACCGCCACGGACGGTCGTAGCCAAAACCCATCGGCACGACCGGGATTCCCAATTTCGACGCCAGGTAAACCGGGCCCTGGGCCAAGCGGCGACGCGGGCCGCGTGGACCATCGGGGGTAATGGTCAGGTTCATTTTCTGGCTTTTCGCCAGCAGCTCGCGCAGGGCGGCCGCTCCGCCGCGCCGCGAAGAGCCGCGCACAAACTCGAAACCGAGATGATGCGCGACATGGCTGAGCACCTCGGCATCGGTGTGCTGGCTCAGCAGCATCGCCAGGTTGCAATGGCCGCGCAAGTAGATCGGAAACAGAATGTATTCATGCCAGAAGATGTAGATCTTCTGCCCTTGATAGCGCGGATCGACAGGATCCACCGTGGGATCGTAAAACGAGACGCGATAATCGAGCGTCGCCATCCAGGCTTGAATGGTGGTCGCGGCGCCTAAGGCCAAAGATTTGACGAGCAGCTGGCTGCGAATTTTCATCGAAACGACTTCCCTGTCGTGCGATTCTTGTTGACCACGAGGCAAAGATCGCGGCCAGACAAATTTGGACAACGCCGAATGTGACAACGATTTGCGGCCAGGCGCTATATGCGGGCCGGCGCGGGCACCGGGGGAGACCAATCGCCCGAGAAAACCTCCACAGCTGGCCCCGTCATGTAGACGTGATCATTCTCGGCCCACTCGAGTTCCAAATCTCCCCCTGGAAGATGCGCCAAAATGCGCCGGTCTGTGCGCCCCGTCAGGACTCCGCTGACACAAACGGCACTTGCGCCGGTGCCGCAGGCGAGCGTAATCCCCGACCCACGCTCCCAGGTGCGCATGGTCACTTCACCGGGTGAGTGAACCTCGACGAAATGGACATTGATTCGCTTCGGAAAGATCGGATGCTGTTCCAGCACCGGTCCGACGGTCGAGAGCGGCACCGCGGCGACGTCGCCGCAGAAGAGTGTGACGTGCGGATTGCCCATCGAAACGCAGGTCAGTCGCGCCTCGAGCGCAGATTGGCTGCGCCAATCGTCGGCAATCGCGAACTGCACATGCTCGTCGAGCGGCACATCAACGACGCGCCCCTGCTTGTCCGCCAGTTGCGCGGCGGTGGGAATCATGGCCGCTTCGAGAATCGGACGCCCCATATCGACCCGCACTCGTTCGACCAGGCCGTCGACGATCTCAAGGTCAAGCGAAAGGACGCCGGCGCCGGTTTCGATCTTCAGCGACGTCTTTTGGCAAATACCGTGGTCGTACACGAATTTCGCCACGCAACGAATGCCGTTGCCGCACATCTCGGATTCGGAACCATCGGCATTGAACATCCGCATCCGAGCGTCGGCCACCTTCGACGGGCAGATCAGGATCAAGCCGTCGCCGCCGACCCCGAAATGGCGATCCGAGATCTGTCGCGCAGTTTCGGCCGGGTCGTCAGGAATCGGCTCGCGGAAGCAATCGACATAGACATAGTCGTTGCCCAAGCCGTGCATCTTCGTGAAACGCATCTGTCCTCAATCCCGGATGGGGCGACCAATCGGCCGAGGCCACGAGGAATGGCCGGCCGGCGTACGCACTTGCTGCGAATGTTATCGACAAGCGGGATTTTAGAGGGTTCGGCCCGAGCGGGCAAATGCAGCTTTTGCCGGACAAACTTCGGCAAATAACACAGAGACCTGGCCAGAGCCGGACATGCTGGCATGTGCGATAACCAGCTGGCGGGAACGGCCGCAATCTGCTGCGACCGTCCCCGTCCAGATGTGCTCGCCCCCGGAGGAGCGGGTAAGAGGAATTGCCGACACCACAGCGGCAATGCCCCCATGCTATTACGGCTTCTGCGCCTCTTGCCGTAGTTCCGAAACGAGCCGGAAGAGCTGATCGATCTTCCGCTCGAGTGCTGCTAAACGCGCGGGTCCACTGGCTTCGGGCCCGGTTCCCGAGCCTTGTCCCCAAGGGCCGCGCGGGGGACCCGCCGGCCTGCCACCCGGTCCGAAACCAGGGGCTCCGACACCGCCGCCAGGGTGGCGGAAGCTCGTGAATTGGTGATCGCCGTGATGCGATCGGGGATGATGATCGCGGCGGGCGAAGTCGTGTTGATGGCCCACGCCGCGATGGTGACGGTGATGAGCGAAATCGTGCGGATGTCCACCATATCGATGCGCTTTCGCTACATGGTGCGGTAGATGTCCCCGCTGGGCGAACTGTCCACGCCGAGCGGCGTGGGGCTGCCCATAGTTCCAGTGATGCCCATGGTACCCGTGAAAAGCATAAGGCCGGTGATGACCGTGGTGCGCCACGTGGCCATGATGAGCGCGGTGGTGCGAATCATGCCGGACAAATTCGTGTGCCCTGCCATATCCGTGATGGCCATGATGTCCCCCGCGGTGCCACCCGTGGTGGCGACCGCTATGAAATGAACCGTGCCAGCCATGGTGGCGTCGGCCATGATGCGCGGAGGACGCATGTTTGTCGCGCGAGGAATTCGTGGCCTGTCTCTTATACACATCTGACGCTGCCGACGATCGCATAAGTGTAG